>CADBSN010000124.1 GCA_902797255.1 uncultured Bacteroidales bacterium
ATCTTGATGATACCATCTCTGTAACAGAGAACGGTGATTATCAAAATAGTAAACCCATTCAAGAAACTATTGATTTGTTAAGGAAATACAAGGAGGAGGGCTTCCTCATTGTGATTCATTCCAGTAGGCAAATGAGAACATACGAGGGCCAGGTGGGCAAAATCAATGTTCATACGTTGCCTAATATCGTGAATTGGCTAAACCGGCATCAGGTTCCTTACGATGAAATTATCGTGGGAAAACCATGGTGTGGCTTTACGGGCTTCTACATCGATGACAAGAGCATTCGCCCTTCTGAGTTCCATTCCATGTCATTGGAGCAGATCGATGAAATGCTGAAAAAAGAAAAAGAGTATATTCGTTCTTTAGTATAATGATTCTTATAACCTCTGCTGCATACGTTAGCCCAGCCTTGGTCTCTGAGTTTGGTAAGTTGCCTCCGGCCATGCTGCCTGTTCAGAACAAAAGGTTGTATATGCATCAACTGAAACTGGTTCCACCAGATGAGCATGTTGTATTGTCGCTTCCTGCCGATTATGAGTTGGAAGAGGGAGATAGCAAAGCCCTTCAGGAATCTCAGGTCGAAGTGGTGTACGTTCCAATAGGATTGTCGTTGGGGCAATCGGTCGTCTTTTCATTAAATATGGTAAGTCGATACGGTGAGCCTTTGTTTTTACTGCATGGTGATACCCTGTTCGACAGCCTGGATTTTGTTCCAGATAGTTGTACAGTGGCGAATGTAGAAGACGACTATGCATGGGCTGAAACCATGGTGGGAAGTGGGGAGATCTTTTCCGGTTTCTTTAGTTTCAGTTCACAGCAACAGTTAATCCGATGCATTACCCAGTGTAATTATCAGTTCATAAAGGGGGTGGAGAAATACAACCAGCTAAATCCCATTCAACGCATAAAGAATATCACGTGGAAAGACTTTGGTTTGGCCAATACCTATTATCGCTCCATCTCTAAGATGACCACGGAACGTGTGTTTAATAGTTTGGTCGCTACGCCCAATAGTATCACAAAGCGAAGCGCCGATAAAAAAAAGATGGCGGCTGAAGCCAATTGGCTGCAATCTCTGCCAGTGGAGATGAAACACTATGCACCTGCAGTGTGGGATGCTGGTGAGAATGGGGAAGTGGGCTATTATCAAATGGAATACTACTATCTCAGTTCATTGGCAAACCTCTTTGTCTTTGCCAAGAATCCTCCCTATGTATGGAATGATATCCTGAAGGCTTGTAATGCCTTCTTGAGTGATGAATCAAGGTTCAAACCGGAAGATCGGTTAGCAGTCGCCTCTCAAAACCGGAAGTTGTTCGCAGAGAAAACACTGTCGCGCCTAACCCTTTATGCTTCACAACAGGGAATCGACTTGGATCATGACTGGGAGTTGAATGGTGTTTCTGTTCCCTCGCTAAGGAAGATTTGTCAAAGGACATCGGACATGATTGATACGGACAACCTTGACTTTGTCACGCTGATGCATGGAGATTTTTGTTTCAGTAATATTCTTTACGATTTTAAGTCGAAAGGTATCAAAGTGATAGATCCACGGGGAATCACATCAGAAGGAGAGTTGAGTGTGTATGGGGATTTAAGGTATGATGTGGCAAAGATGGCTCATTCTGTCATCGGATTATATGATTTTATCATAGGAGGTAGGTTCTCGTATGAAGAATCAAGCCCTTACCAAATCAGCTTTAGGGTGTTTGAGAATGAAACTGTTCATAATGTGCAGCGTATATTCGAAAACATGACCTTTGCTGGATATTCATTACAGGAGTTGTCTGTGCTGCCTTTGGTCATTCACTTGTTCTTGTCTATGCTTCCCTTACATCATGACAATCCTCTTCGCCAGAAGGCACTTCTTGCCAATGCATTAAGACTATATTTACAATTAGATAATCATGAATAATCAACCCGTTATTGTTATTCCCATGGCAGGGCTCAGCTCACGGTTCACGAAGGCTGGATATACCTTGCCCAAGTACATGTTATATGCTCATGACAAAAGCCTGTTCAATCTGGCTGTCAGTAGTTTTGAACGGTATTTTGATGAAGCGCGTTTTGTCTTTATAGCGAGAAATGTGTTTGATACAAAAACATTCATTGAAAAAGAGTGTGAATTGTTGGGTATCAAATCATTCAATGTGGTGGTTTTGGATCAACCTACAAAAGGACAGGCCGAAACAGTCATGCTGGGGCTTGAGAGGGCAGGCATTCCAAATGAATCATCCATCTTGATCTTTAATATAGATACCTTCCGTCCTGGATTCAAATTCCCGGAAGAGATAGATCAATGGGATGGATACTTGGAAGTCTTTGCTGGTAGCGGAGCCAATTGGTCGTATGCAAGAACAGAGTCGGAGGATAGCACAAGAGTCGTGGAAACAGCGGAGAAGAGGGAAATCTCCCGTTACTGCTCTACTGGTATTTATTATTTCAGGAAGTCAGCAGATTTCAAGGAGGCGTATGGCGCATCTGGTCTTTACACAACTGATCGTATTAAAGAGTACTATGTGGCACCTCTTTATAATGAATTGATACGTAAGGGAAAGAATATACACATCCATCTGATTCAACGGGATGACGTAATCTTTTGCGGTATTCCACAAGAATACACTGAATATCTCAAAAAAACAGTAGCTGGGGTATGAAATCCAAACTATTGGTTGTTTCCAGGGGGGAAGCAAAGAATCCTAAGACATGGTCGGGAACCCCCAAGAATATCTATGACCGTCTAACGGACAATGGCGGATTTGAAGAAGTCAGGTCGTTTAATCTCCGGCTGCTTTATGACCGCTTTACCTATGCTGTTCATTGGGTGATGATCAAATTGGCTATTCCTTGGTATTTCAGGCAGCCCATACTCTATGGATACTTGAAGAAAAAAACGCATCGGATGTTGAAAAAGAGCCAGGCTGATGCAGTCCTTTTCATTGACCAACATTGTATAGGGAAAGGGGTGGATTCCTCAAAA
>CADBSN010000125.1 GCA_902797255.1 uncultured Bacteroidales bacterium
GGCATCGTGGTGGCCCGAAGAAGTGAAGAAACTCTACAACCGCATCCTCAACGACCTTGCACTTAGCCCCGACGAAGTACCATTGCTCGTGGGCGAGCTAGTAGGACAGGCCGAAGGCGGTTCGTGCTACGGACACAATTCTGCTTGTGTCGCAAAAATGCCAAACCTCATCAAGAACTGCTACGTCATTTCATCCAAAGGATGTCCCCAGGCAGGTGACGGACTCCACTTCAATGCCGAAGGCTACCGCATCATCGGACGCCGCTACGGACAGGCCATGCTCGACTTCCTTGAGAAGAGTGACGAGAATGCTCAGTTTGATGCGGTATCAATTATCCCAAGCGCAACAGAAATCGTACTGACACCAGGTTCGAAAAGCATCTTCGCAGTCTATGCAAAGGATGCAGACGGAAAACAATACAACGTGACCCGTAAGTGCACATTTGAGCCAGAAGACCCAAGTGTAGCAATCGTAAATGGCATTCAGATGATTGCTAAGGCTGAAAGCGGAGAGACCAACGTACATGTAACCTACACAGATCAGAGCGAAAATGTAGTCACCACAGACATCAAGGTATCCATCTCGCTCTTCCCACTTACAGAGAGCGGAATCGATCCATCCATTCTGGGTTCAGGAACCTTCTCTAGTAGCACCAAAGCCCTCACAACAAGCAAAGACGGATTCGGAGGATGGAAATATGCGAACAGTATCGACATCTCAGCTTACAAATACCTCGTGGTACGTCTGCGCCTCGCTTCTTCAGCCAAGCCGACAGTTCGCATCTATAACACAACAGATGCAAATGGCGACTATTTCGAGTTAGCCATGCAGCGCAGTAAAGAAGCAGTGATTGAATTGAAAGACCTGCAGACCAAAGAAGGGAAGAAACTGAACCTAAAGAATGTGAAGATGATAGGGTTCAGCACTGCAGGAAATGCCGCCGTATATCTGTCTCAAATTTTCTTCAGCAATGATGGAGTCAATCCTATAACGGGTATAGAGAATCTGCACCTTTCTCCACGTCCCCTTAATGAGGGAGGGGTATACAACCTCAACGGACAGCACATCAATGGTTTGCAGAAAGGTATCAATATCATTGAAGGAAAGAAAATCTTCGTAAAATAAAGAGGAAAGATATAAAAGTGATAGCGCATGGCGAAAGCTGTGCGCATTTTTGTTGGCATTTTCAATCATTCAAGTTACAAAAGTCCCAAAACTGCATGATTATTATTAATAATTGCAAAGAAATGGGTGACATGTAGATTTTTATTCCTAACTTTGTAGCCCAAAGGGCTAAAGCTCCCTCTGACTTCCCCCAAAAGGAGGAGGAAAGATAGATAATTAAGAGTGAACATAATTAATCTATAGATATGAAATACAAATTAATGTTAGCGGTGATGTCTGCACAAATTTTTTTGTGTGGATGCTCTGAGAAAAAAGGTAATAAGGTTGAGACTCAGTATGTAAAGACAGAGGTCGCTCATGGTGCAAGTGGAGTGAACAGCCTTACCTTCCCTGGTAAGACGAAATCTGCGGATGACATCAATGTATCTTTCCGTGTGAGCGGACCTATCATGAAGGTATATGTCAAGGCTGGCGACCATGTTCGCAAGGGTCAGTTGCTGGCTGCGATGGATCCACGTGACTATCAGACCCAGCTGAATGCTACTCAGGCCGAGTACGAGAGCATCAAAGCGGATGCAGAGCGTATCATCGCAATGTATAACGAAGAGAGTACCACAGCAAGCAACTACGACAAAGCTCGCTATGGACTAGAGCAAATCACACAGAAACTAAATAATCACCGAAACCAACTGGCTGATACGAAGTTATATGCTCCTATCGACGGATATGTGCAGGAGGTGTTGCACGAAGGTGGCGAGACCGTCTCAGCAGGCATGCCTATCATCTCTATGTTCGGCAGCGGTACGCTAGAGGTAGAAATCAACGTGGCTGCATTCGACTATGCGAATCGCGACCGCATGAATACGTTATATTGCAAATTCGACCTGCTGCCTGACGAGATATTCCCACTGAAGTTGTCGAGCATGAGTGCAGAGGCGAACTCGAACCAACTTTACACGGTTCGTCTGCGCTTCGCAGGTCCTTACGACCGCACGAAGATTACCCCGGGAATGACCACGATGGTGTATGTGAACTTCGAACAGGAAAGCTCAAGCGCCATTATATCGATTCCTTCGACTGCCATTTTCGAAGCAGAAGGGCACTCAAAAGTGTTTGTATACGACACAAAGAGCCAGACGGTGAAGAGTCGTAACATCACCGTGAAGCGTCTGCATCGAGATGGAACGGCTGAGGTGACAGAAGGTCTCACAGATGGAGAGACTATCGTAGTGGCTGGTGTGCATCACATCACAGATGGCCAAAAGGTGACTCCGATGCCAAAGAGTTCGAAATCGAATGTTGGAGGACTGTTATAATTCATAATTCATAATGTATAATTCATAATTAAGAAATATGGATTTTGGTAAATGGGCATTAAATAATACAAAACTGGTCAGCTTCCTCATTGCGGTATTCATCATCGGAGGATTCCTGAGTTATCAGCAGATGTCGAAACTCGAGGACCCTGCAATCAAAGTACGTCAGGCAATGATTGTAACAACCTACCCTGGTGCTTCGGCACATGAAGTAGAATTGGAAGTGACGGACAAATTGGAGAAAGCAATCCGTGAAGTGGCTAGTGTGGATAACGTGCAGAGTCAGTCGATGAACGACCTGAGCATCATCACAGTAGAACTGCTTACGACAACTAAAGATATCGAGCAGCAATGGGATCTAGTACGTAGGAAGGTGATGAACGCACAGAGTTCGTTTCCTGAAGGAGCAAATGTTCCGATTGTTCGTGACGACTTCGGTGATGTGTATGGTATGTTCTATGCGCTCACGGGTGACGGACTGAAAGATAACGAACTAGGCGACTATGCCGAACTGATGAAACGTGAGTTGATGGAAATCGACGGTGTATGTCGTGTGGACATCTACGGAAAGCGGTCTCAATGCATCAACATCGAGTTGCAACAGGACAAGATGGCAAACTTGGGCGTGATGCCTATGGAAGTGATTGCCACTCTAAACGGTCAGAACAAAACGGTCTATTCGGGTTATTACGATAACGGCAACAACCGCATCCGAGTTAGTGTGAGCGATCGCTTCAACAACACGGAGGATATCGGTAATATGCTGATTCAGGGACACGACGACAAGCAGTTACGCATTAAGGATATCGCTCAGGTTGTGGATGCCTACGAGACTCCGACACGTAATGCACTGAAGTACGACGGAGAGCGTGCAATCGGTATCTCTGTGGCCTGTCTCGCTGACAAAGATGTAACAAAAATAGGAAAGCTGGTAGAAGAAAAACTCACAACTGTCGAAAAACGTCTGCCAGCAGGTGTGGAATACCACAAAGTATTTTTCCAACCCGAGCGTGTATCGAACGCCCTCAACACCTTCCTTATCAACCTGCTAGAATCTGTGCTGATTGTCGTGGTGGTACTTATCTTCACAATGGGACTGAAGAGCGGAGTGATTATCGGTATGAGCCTTGTGACGATTGTATTCGGCTCTTTCCTTGTTCTTAACGGATTCGACGGAACGCTTCAGCGAGTAAGTCTGGCATCATTCATCCTTGCGATGGGTATGCTGGTAGATAATGCTATCGTAGTGGTAGATGGTATATTGGTCGATAAGAAGAAGGGTAAACCTCATGTGGAGGCCCTCACGAGTATCGGAAGGAAAACCGCGATGCCGCTTCTGGGAGCTACCCTGATTGCCATCTTAGCTTTCCTACCTATTTTCCTGAGTCCTGACACAGCGGGTGTCTATGTACGTGACCTTTTTATCGTGATTGCGGTATCGCTGTTGCTCAGTTGGGTATTGGCCCTTACCCACGTGCCCATCATGTGTAAACGATTGCTTTACACGAAAAAAGAGATAAGAGCCTCGTTCCTCGCCAGAAATACTGAGTCGGAAGAACAGGAGCAACTCTATAAAGGGAAGTTGTACGACATACTGGAAGGTATTCTGAATTTCGGTCTCAACCATCGCATCACGTTTGTAATTGGTGCTATTGCCCTGTTCGCCATTAGTGTATTCTGCTATAAGTTCCTCGATCAGGCTTTCTTCCCCGACATGGAATATGACCAACTGTATATGGAATATAAACTGCCAGAAGGTAGCAACTCAACACAGGTGGAGAAGGACTTGCAGGAGATTAGCGAATACCTGAAGACTCGTGAAGAGATTACCCATATCACAACGTCTATTGGTGGTACTCCAAGCCGTTATAACCTGGTACGTAGCATTGCTACCCCATCGTTAGCTTACGGAGAGTTGATCGTAGACTTCACCTCCCCATCAACGTTGGTCAAGAACATCGATGATATTCAATCAGAACTGAATAAACGATACCCAAACGCATACATCAAGCTCAAACGCTATAACCTGATGTACAAGAAATATCCTATCGAAGCCATGTTCTCCGGTCCCGATCCTGAGGTGCTACATCAGCTGACCGACTCTGCAATGGCAATTGTACGCGGTAGCGATAAGGCGTACCTCGCGACAACCGATTGGGAACCACGTTGCCCTGGTCTCGTGGTTGACTATAACCAGTCAGCAGCCCGCAACAGTGGATTGTCGCGTAGCGAAGTTGGCACCTCGATTCTTGCCTACACTGGTGGCATCCCAATCGCCACATTCTACGACGGTATCGACCCCAAGAAGATCTACGTGAAATGTGTAGATGAGGACGGTGAGAATATCGACAACCTGAAAAATGTGGAGGTATTCGGCATGCTCCCCAACATCTCACGTGTAGCCAACAAGGAATACCTGACGAAGGTACTCACAGGAGTTGTGAAGAAAGAAGACCTCATCGAAGAACTGACAAGCACAACTCAGTTGCGCCAGATTGTGTCGGACATCCATGTGGGATGGGAAGACCCCGTAGTGATGCGTTATAACGGCCAGCGTGCCCAGCGTCTGCAGTGCAGTCCACGTCCTGGTGTAGGAACGGAAGAAGCACGTGCATCATTAGAGAAAGAGTTAGCACATCTCCAGATGCCTGAGGGCTACTCGCTTTCATGGCAAGGAGAGAAGAAGGCAAGTGATGACTCAATGAAGTATCTGTTTGCCAACTTCCCACTCGCTATCATCCTCATGATTGCCATCCTCATCATGCTGTTCAAAGACTACAAGAAACCCGCTATCATCTTCTGCTGCATTCCGCTCATCCTCATGGGTGTTATCCCTTCAGTATTGATTTCGGGCAAGACGTTCGGATTTGTTGCCATCGTAGGTGTACTGGGATTGATTGGAATGATGATTAAGAACGGAATTGTGCTGATGGACGAAATCAATTTGGAAATCAATAACGGAATAGACCCACGTGCAGCTTTGATTAACAGTTCTAAGAGTCGTCTGCGTCCTGTGATGATGGCATCGCTCACGACCATTCTAGGTATGATTCCACTCGTGCCCGATGCGATGTTCGGTTCGCTATCTGTCACCATCATGGGTGGTCTGTTCATAGGAACCCTTATCACCTTGATTTTCATTCCTGTACTCTATTCATTATTTTTTAAAGTAAAAGCATGAAACGTAACATCATATATACCATCCTGCTGGCGATAGCTCCTACCCTCTGTATCGCACAATCAGAAACTCTCTCGCTTGAGCAGTGCTACGAAATGGCGTTGGGACACAACAAAGAGATTGAAAAAGCGAAGATGCAGGAAGAACAACTGGGATACGACATCAAAGCATACAAATCGAACTACTATCCTCGTATCAACCTGATGGCGATAGATCTGTATTCAACAGCAAAAGGCGATTTCACCATCACAGGCGGTCACTTACCCATATACACCTTGAATCCTGCAACAGGAACGTATGTGCCTAATGTGACCCCCAATACTGATGGGAGTTACACGCTGAACCAATATGCAGACTTCCCCGACCAGAAGTTGGAATATAAACTCAAGAACATCTTCATGGGAGGCGTATCACTCACCCAACCCATCTATATGGGTGGTAAAATCACTGCCGCCTACAACATGTCGCTCATCGGACGCGATATGGCACACCTGAATGTTTCACTTACCCAAGATGAGATTCTCGTAAAAACCGGTGAAGCCTATTTTCTGGCAGTCAAGGCAAAAGAGATGATCGACGTCGCAAAAAAATACAAGAGTCTGCTAGAGGAACTGAGCCGTAATGTAGATAATGCAGTGAAGCACGGACTGAAAACCCGTAACGACAAGATGAAGGTACAGGTGAAGCTCAACGAAGCCGACCTGAACCTCACAAAGGCAGAAAACGCCTATCGATTAGCTTGTATGAATCTGTGCCACTATATCGGACGTTCACTCTCATCAGACATCGATGTTGAGAGCAAAGATTTCACTTCAGAGACCTTCTACAAGAACCCGTCGAGAGAAATCAATATCACCAACCGCAAGGAATACGAGTTGCTGAACAAGAAGGTAGAAATGGCAGAGAAGCAGATTGCGCTCACACGGAGTGACTACCTGCCCAACGTGGTACTGATGGGAGGCGTATCCTATACGAACGGAGCAGAACTGGCTGGAAAGAAACTGATTGACGGCACATCGGCATCTGTGGCTGTAGGAGTCAAGATTCCGCTCTTCAGCTTTGGTGAAAACACCAGCAAGATTCGTTCCGCAAAGTCGAAGCAGATTATCGCACGACTGGAGCAGGAAGACTTGAACGAGAAGATGATGCTCGAACAGCAACAGGCGCTCAACAATCTGGAGGAAGCAGAGAAGATTGTGACATTCACCACCTCTGCACTTACTCAGGCAGAAGAGAACATGCGACTGTCGAAACAACAATACGAAGTGGGAACAGAAACACTCTCCGACTATCTGGAGGCTCAAGCCTTATGGCAAAACAGCTATGCTTCGAAGGTAGATGCAATCTGTCAGTACAACCTCTCATGGATTAAGTATCAGAAGTCGAAAGGAGAACTCAGACTGTAATGGCACGAATATTGTCGATTGACTACGGAAAGAAGCGAACAGGTATCGCTGTGACCGATCCTTTGCAGATGATTGCAAATGGACTGACTACGGTTGATACCGTACAGTTGTTCGACTTCATCGCCGACTACCTCACGAAAGAGCCTGTCGAACGAATTGTCGTAGGATATCCCAAACAAGCTGATGGAACGGATTCGGAAAACATGAAACGCATCACACCGTTCGTGAACCGTCTGCGCAAACTCTACCCCCAGATTACGATAGAGCTTTATGATGAGCGATTCACATCGGTACTCGCCCATCGTGCCATTATCGAGAGCGGAATCAGTCGCAAAGCCCGACAGGATAAAGCATTGGTCGACAAAATCAGTGCTACGATTATTCTGCAAGACTATATGGCCACAAGGAAAATGTAAAAATTATAAAATGTAAAAAATTAAAAGAATAGTAAATCGTCCAATATTAAATAATATTATGATCTTACCAATGTACATATTCGGGCAATCTGTGTTACGAAAAGATACAGAAGAAATCACACTTGATTACCCACAACTGAAGGAGTTGATACAAAACATGTTCGAAACGATGAAGAATGCAGACGGAGTTGGTCTTGCTGCTCCACAGATAGGCTTGTCTATCCGTCTGTTTGTCGTCGATCTCGATGCGTTGAAGGAAGACTATCCTGAATACGAGGGATTCCTACATGCCTATATCAATCCTCAGATTCTCGAAGAGAGTGAAGAGACAGAGGTAATCGAGGAAGGTTGCCTCAGTGTGCCAGGTGTTCATGAGAGTGTACGTCGACCGAAGTCAGTACATGTCACATATATCGATGAGAACCTTCAGGCGCACGATGAGTGGTTGGAAGGATTCGCAGCACGCGTGTTCCAGCACGAATACGACCATCTCGAAGGCAAACTCTTCATCGACCACATTTCTTCATTGCGCAAGCAACTCATCAAAAAGAAACTGCTTGCGATGTCGAAGGGGAACATCAATTGTGCGTATAAGATTAAGAGGTAAAGCCCCCTCTAACTCCCCCTCTAGGGGGAGGACTTGAAAGTTGAATGTTTAAAGTCAGTTTAAGAGTTTAAGGGAAAAGGTAAGAAGTTTTAGGATATGAGGTTGCGATCAGTCATAACCATCATCAGCTTTTGCAGTTCACTTTTGCTCTCAGCACAGATCAATGCTGAGCGCATGATGATTATTGGTCGTAATGCACTTTCCTACGATGACTATGCACTCTCCATTCAGTATTTCAGTCAGGTCATCTCAGCCAAACCCTATCTCTACGAGCCATACTTCTTCCGAGGACTGGCTAAGTTCTATCTTGAAGACTACACGGGCGCAGAAGTCGACTGCAGTAAAGCCATCCTGCTCAATCCCTATTATGCCAACTCATACGAGGTAAGAGGCCTGTCGCGCATCAACCTGAAAGACTATGCAGGAGCAGCCATGGACTACGAAGAAGCTATCCGTATTGATGACAGCAAACGCTCCATCTGGCACAACCTCGTGTTGTGCTACCTCGAAGTAGACAGTCTGAACAAAGCAGACTCAGCCTTGATACGCTTCATCGAAAAATGGCCCAAATATGCTGACGGTTATCTGTTGAAAGCAGAGACTCAGCTGAAAGAAGGCGACTCAATTGCAGCAGAACAATATGCCGACAAAGCGTTGGAGGTTGAGAAATTCAATCCACAAGCCCTCTCGTTCAAAGCCGCTATGCTGATGAAACGAGAGGAGTTCGAAGAAGCAGAAACGACACTCAACGAGGCTATTCGTTTGCAGCCCAAGAATGTACATAGCATCATCAATCGAGCCTTGTGTCGATTTCAACAGAACAACTATCGAGGAGCTATGTCCGACTACGATCTGGCACTCGATATCGACCCTACGAACTTCGTAGGCCACTACAACCGAGGTCTGTTGCGCGCATCAGTCGGAGAAGACAACAAAGCTATCGAGGACTTCGATTTCATCCTCGAACGCGACCCCGACGACATCATGACCCTCTTCAATCGCGCACGACTCTACGACCAGACAGGCGACTATCAAGCAGCCATACGCGACTACACCAAGGTGATTGAGGAGTTTCCGAAATTCCTTTATGGCTATCAGTTACGAGCAGAGGCACGGCGTAAGATAGGAGATACACGAGGAGCCATGAAGGATGAAGAACATATCCTGCGTGAGAATGTAGCCCATCGCTACGGCTACTCTACCCCAACCAGCCGGCAGAAGAACCGTACACGAAAGAAATCGCAGATCGACCCCAACGACTTCCAGCAACTAGTTGAGGAAGACAATACGAAAGAATATGAGGACGAGTATCGCGGCAAGATTCAGAACAAAGCCTTCGAGACGAAACTGCTGCCGATTATCGTACTCAACAACGACGAAAACACCGCCAACGAGAGTGTGCTCAACGACTATACTATCGAAGCATACCAAATGTCGAAACATACCGTTGACGAGTTCCAGCGAGGAATCGAATTGTGCATGCAAGCCGACGAGGAAAGGTTGACGACCGCTACAACGAAAGAACGGACAGAACATAAGAAAGGAGGCGAAAGTCTCATCAATCTGGCAGCAGAGTCATTCAAACGTTGCACCACCGAGGCACCCCAATTTGCAGAAGCCTACTACAACTATGCATGCGTGCTTGCGATGCAAGGCAAATACAACGAAGCAATCGATAACCTCACCATCGCAATCAACAAAAAGGCCAACTTCGCACTCGCCTACTACAATCGAGGCATCCTCAATCTCTACATAGAGAAGCAGTCAGCTGCCGAGAGCGACCTGAGCAAAGCAGGCGAACTAGGCATCTATCAAGCATATAGTATCATCAAACAAAGCAGAAAAAAGAAATAATAAAAAAGACCCACCCCTATACCCCTCCCTGTAATGGAGGGGAGTGGTTACCACGAGACGTTAACATCCTATGGTAATAACTCTCCCCATTCAGGGGGAGCGGGGAGGGGGTACAAAATTAAATAGTAAATGAGAAGATGAAACAAACAGCAATCCTACTACTCCACTGCCCCGATAAGCAGGGAATCATCACAGAAATCACAAAATTCATTACCGACAACAACGGCAACATCATCTATCTTGACCAGTATGTAGACCACGTCGAAGAGCATTTCTTCATGCGCGTAGAATGGACACTCGAGAAGTTCCTCGTGCCAGCCGAAAAGCTCGAAGAATATATCCGCACCCTCTATGCCCAGCGCTACGACATGCAGTTCAGCCTCTATTTCGGCAACGTGAAGCCACGCATGGCCCTCTTCGTGTCGAAGATGAACCATTGCCTCTACGACCTTCTCGCACGCTACCAGGCAGGCGAACTCAACGTTGAGATCCCTTGCATCGTGTCCAACCACGAAGACCTCCGACCTGTAGCCGAGCAGTTCGGCATCCCCTATTATGTATGGAAGATTGAGAAAGACTGGTCCAACAAACGTGAAGTGGAGCAAGCCGAAATGGAGCTGCTGAAAGAGAAGAAAGTCACCTTCATCGTTCTTGCACGCTACATGCAGATTATCTCAGACGAGATGATCAAGGCCTACCCCAACAAAATCATCAACATCCACCACTCTTTCCTCCCAGCCTTCATCGGAGCAAAACCCTATCATCAGGCATACCAGCGAGGCGTGAAAATCATCGGAGCCACCAGTCACTACGTCACAGCCGACCTCGATGCAGGACCTATCATCGAACAAGATGTGGTACGCATCACCCATAAGGACACACCAGAGACCCTTGTCCTCAAAGGAAAAGACCTCGAGAAGATTGTCCTCTCAAGAGCGGTAAAGAAACATGTAGAGCGGAAAATCCTCACCTACAAAAACAAAACCATTATTTTCAGCTAATAAAGTATCCCCCTACTCCTTCATCAGTTTCTCGAAGAAGTCGTCGAGATCCTTATCCATGTCCATCAGCAAATCGTTGTTGAGCACAATGATGTCCTCATCCACATAGAAAAGCTCCTGGATAGACTCCTTATTGTCGTCTTCGAGAACGAACGAGAATGGTTTGGAGACATTTACGTGGTCGAACACATGTTCGTCCGACATCTGATGCAGCAAAGCAGTAAGTACGCCAATCATTTCCTCCAGCTCATCATCGCCATCCAGATCAATCCATTCCTCAACAACAGCTGAAGCAATCGCCACATCGGTATCGTCTGCGATACTCACCTCACCGGTATCAGAATCGAGATGCAAATGAAAATCGGTAATAACCAAGAAGTCGTCATCCTTCGTGAAATGATGAATCGCCTGCTCAATAGCTGAGCGGAGATTTGATGTAGAAGCGTTACTGATTGCCATATTCAAACGTATTAGGTATGCAAAAATACGAAATAATTGATAATTGACAATTGACAATTGATAATTATTTTGCAAAAAAAGGCTGAAAGCACTACACTTTCAGCCTTTTTTGTTCTTGAAACTTGCATTTTTATCTAAGTGGCGGCGTTGCCGCAGTCCAGAGTCAAGAGGTCCCTAGGCTCTCGACGCTTGACTCAATTATGAGACCGCTATGTTTTTAGCTACTTTCTTCTCTTCCTTCGTTGCTTTTGGCATGACGACAGTCAAAATTCCGTTTTCAACCTTGGCAGAAATCTTGTCCTTGAGGACATCATCAGGAAGCGTATAAGCCTGCTCATAGTTTGAATACGAGAACTCACGTCTCAGGTAGTGGTGCTTATGGTCACTTTCCTTGTGTTCAGTCTTGTTCTCGATGGCAATACTAAGACTACCCTCGTCGTTGATGCTGACACGGCAGAATTCTTTTTTGATTCCTGGAGCTGCAAGTTCCATCGTATAGGCTTTCTCGTCTTCCTTTACATTAACTGCAGGTGCTGTACTATTGGCACGAGGCATAAAATCAGTGTTCATGAAATCGTCAAATACTGTTGGAAACCAACTGTTCTGAAAC
>CADBSN010000126.1 GCA_902797255.1 uncultured Bacteroidales bacterium
CTTCTAACATCAAGAGCATCCAGCTGATTGACGGTAGTGGCCGTACGATAGGTACAAGCGAGAAGCTCTATACGAAGGATGACCTGAAGCAGTTGCCCGCTGGTGTTTACTTCCAGCAAGTAACGTTCAAGAACGGTCAGACCCACGTACAGAAGATGACTCGATAAGTCAACTTATCTGATACAAAAAATTCGCCCTGGCATCATGTGGTGTTGGGGCGGATTCTTTTTGCTTCAGACCTTTTAGGATGTAGGCTCTGTTTCTTTCATCTCCTTCATTCGTTCACGCACCTTATAATAGGATTGGTAGCTGGTAAAGCCAGAGGCTTGGGCTGTAGCTTCTTTTGTAATGGAAGGATGATCTGCGGCATACTGGTTATAATAGGCCAGACGCAGCTTGTTGACGTAATTGAAGAAACCACCGTAATATTCCTGAAAGGCCTTTGAAACATATGTACGACTGTAACCGCAGCCGTTTACCACGTTCTCTATCTTCAGGTGTGGATTCAGAAATGCCTGCTGCTGGTTCACATATTCGTCAATGAACTTGGCAATCTTGTTCATACGGTCGTCTACGATGTTGCAACTCTCGTAAGTGTCTTCATCAGAGGTTGCGTTGTATTCCTCTTCTTGTCCTGGAATAATGTCTGCCCTGCGCCAAGCGGGTAGCACTGTGATGAGCAGTAGGATGTTCATGAGTGACAGGACTAAGTTCATCCAAAACATCACATTAGGACTGTCGGTGATGAAACCAGCCCAAAGGAATGGCGTGAAAAAAACTGGAGCCAGCCATACACGATGGGCATAGCTGTTGGGGAAATCATCCGGATTAGAATAACTCTCGTTGCTTGCCTGACGCATCCATATCCATACTTGCCACATGGCGACAGCGCAATAGCACATCATCAGTATGCTGATGGCTGCTGCAATCCACAGATAGAACTGTCCGCCCCATTTGTCGGGCTGCAGGATAGAGCCTGGTAGCCATGCATTGATGACCAACGGAATCATGGTTAAAGCAACGATGGCTCCAGCCAACCAAGTAACACCTTTCCATTGGTTCCACTGTTTCACGTTGCCGAAAAAGCAAAAAAGCAACATGCCGCAATAAAAATAATAAGTAACGGGGAAATAGCATTTCCACAGTAGCCATGCATTTTTATCCTCAGGGTTGAATATATAGGGTATGAGGACGGTTGCCAACAGGTAAACAATGGTCTGCGTCTTGCGGTCAGGCCAAATATATTCATGAGACGCCTTAGGCTTGTTGCACGTATGGAACCACCTTACGGCAGAAAAAATGTAACATGTCGCAATATATACCGTAGCTGATAGTCCCCAGTAGTAATATGCTTCTTGAATCATAGTTTCGGTTGCTAATTTTTCTAAATCCGGTGCAAAATTATAAAATATCTCGAATAATTGTACTTTTTTACATGTTTTTTTGTGTTATTTCAATATTTCTGTTGCACCATAGCTATCAATGTTGTGTAATTGAAACATTAAAAAAGATTTTTTCTTTCTACCTTTGCAGTCGAATAAAACTACGATATTAATCAAACTGAGACATATAAGACTTTATGAAACCAACCGTAACCTTAACCTTTCGTATACTAATGACTGGTCTGTTGCTGATGACAAGTTTTTATTATACGCGCGCGTGGGACAAAACTCCTGATGATTTTGGAAAGTATGACGGTATTTATGACCGTCCGACTTATTTCTCCGAGTGGGAACAGCCAACAACTTGGCCCAATGCCATGTACTATCTTTGTGAGGTACGGCTTTGGACTGGTGGCCCTGTGCTTGAGAACTATGAAATTGCCGTCTATGACCAGAATAACCAGTTGAGACACTGCAGCCGGAGTATTGCCGGCGATGATAACCGCTGTGTGCTGACTATCCGTGGCGAGGAAGGTGATGTGTTTCATTTTCAGGTTGTCTATGGCTCTGACTTTGCTAAGCCGGAGGTGGTTAACGTGAAAGATGTGACCTGTTCTTTTAAAACAAACGACATCGTGGGTAGTGATACTCCATTTGAGCTGACTATTGGCGAAGTGCCTAATGAAGTGCCTACTGTTCAAGAGTCAACGGATGAGACACAATACCCCATCTATGATCTTCAGGGTCGTTCTGTACCCCATCCCTTGAAGGGCGTGTATATCTTTAATGGTAAAAAGATTATCATAAGATAAACAGAATCTATCTAAATCATATTATAATCATAATCAAAACCATTCTATTTTATGGAAAAAAGTAAAACTTTATTCAACTGGCTGCACTTGCCATTTGGAAAGAGTATGATGTCGTGGGTGACTATCATGCTATTTTCATTTCTAGGTGTGCAGACAGCAATGGCTGATTCGTGGCCCCAGTACATCACGGATA
>CADBSN010000127.1 GCA_902797255.1 uncultured Bacteroidales bacterium
CCCGAAAGTGCCATTGAGGCGGCACGAATGACAGCAAAAGAGAAGAAGAAGGACGGTTGGATAATTACTCTGCACAGTCCCAGCATGTCACCCTTCATGACCTATAGCAGTAGGCGCGAACTGAGGAAAAAAGTATGGATGGCTTACAACACCATCTGCACGCACGACAACAAGAGGAACAACAAGTCAATTGTGAAACGTATCGTAGACTTATGTTGTGAAGAAGCGCAGATTATGGGCTATAAGAACTATGCTGATTATGTCTTGGAGGAGCGGATGGCGAAAAACAAGGAGAATGTGTACCAATTGTTGCACCAACTCATTGAGGCATACAAGCCCACTGCCCTAAAGGAGTTAGAAGCCATCAGAGAGATGGCACGTGAGTTGGAAGGCGACAACTTCGAACTGATGCCATGGGACATAGGCTACTACTCAAATAAGTTGCAGGAGAAACTCTATAATATCAACTCGGAGATGTTACGTCCTTATCTAGAACTAAGCAAGGTGAAGGAGGGAGTGTTCGGACTTGCCACAAGGCTGTATGGCATCACGTTTAAGCAGAATAAGGACATACCGGTGTACCATCCTGATGTGGATGTGTTCGAGGTATACGACCGCGACGGGTCGTTCCTCGCCCTACTCTACTGCGATTTCTACCCACGCGAGGGAAAGAAATCGGGTGCATGGATGACCACTTTCAAAGGACAATATATCGATAAGGAAGGAGTGAACCACAGGCCGCATGTGTCGTTAGTGATGAACTTCACCAAACCGACCGACACCAAACCTGCCTTGCTGACATTGGGTGAGGTGGAAACATTCCTCCACGAATTCGGACACTCGTTGCATGAGATGTTCTCAAACTGTCAATATGAAGAACTGAGTGGCACGAATGTGTATTGGGACTTCGTGGAATTGCCTTCACAGTTCATGGAGAACTTCGCTATCGAGAAAGAGTTCCTATCGACCTTTGCCGTACATTACCAGACAAGCGAACCGCTACCAGATGAACTGATTCAACGAATCATAGACAGCAGAAACTTCTGCGTAGCGATGGGTTGTCTGCGCCAAGTGAGTTTCGGACTGCTCGATATGGCCTATTACACCCTTGAAGAGGAACTGAAGGAAGACATAGAACCGTTTGAGAAAGCCGCATGGAAGGATGCTATCATCACTCCTTCGGTACCAGGTACCTGCATGTCTGTACAATTCTCACACATCATGGCTGGTGGCTATGCTGCAGGTTATTACAGCTATAAATGGGCAGAGGTACTCGATGCTGATGCGTTCGCGATGTTTAAGCAAAATGGGCTTTTCGATCAGAAGATTGCCGACAGTTTCAGAGAGAATATCCTGTCGCGCGGAGCAACAGAGCATCCCATGACACTCTATAAACGATTCAGAGGACAGGAGCCGACGATAGAGGCATTGCTGCTGAGAAATGGAATTAAGGAAGCTAGAAGTTAGAAAGAAGTTAGTATGAAGTATAAAGGAATCATATTGATAATCTGCCTACTGCTCGTGGCATGTAACAAAGAGGACGATGTGTCGGAGATATTTGATGGACATCGCTTTAAGATTACAGGTCTGACCTATAACGGGCAGAAAGTGGTGAAAGACGTGAAGGAATTCTATGCTGGAGAGAATACCTATTGGATTGCCTTCTCACAACTCACGTTTTCTGGCGTGCTGGAAGCGGGTGTAACGATTGAAGGTTCGTGGAGTGCCGACGGTAAAAGTCGGAAACTGACGATGAGAATCACTTCCCCCAAGAATGTGGATAACGTCTCAGACCTGTGTGGAAAAGTTTTTAACATCATCAAGAACGCAACAGAATATAGCGGAGATAAAAATGTGCTTCAAATAAAAAAAGACAATAGTGCGTATATTGAACTCAGTTCACAATATTATTGACAACACATATAAACTATAAAGGAAATGACAGAAGAGAAACAACATCAGTTAGACCAACGCTATCTGAGGATGGCCAAGATATGGGCCGAAAACAGCTATTGTAAACGTAGACAGGTGGGCGCATTAGTGGTAAAGAACCAGATGATTATCAGCGATGGATTCAACGGAACACCTTCAGGATTTGAGAACGTCTGCGAGGAAAACGATGTCACAAAGCCCTATGTGCTACATGCCGAGGCGAATGCCATCACGAAGTTGGCACGTTCGCACAACTCAAGCGACAAAGCGACCCTGTATGTAACAGCGTCCCCCTGTCTGGAATGTGCGAAACTCATCATTCAGTCAGGTATCAAACGTGTAATCTACGGAGAACAATATCGCCTTAGCGACGGAATCGACCTACTGAAACGGGCTGGTATCGACGTTGTACAAATGGACATTGAATAAACAAATAATATATGAATCGCAATTCAAGATTTGCTCCCCTGTTGATTGCTATCAGCATCATCGTGGGTATCATCATAGGAACCTTTTTCGCCAATCGGTTCTCAGGCAACCGCTTGAACATCATCAACACGTCATCGAACAAAATCAATGATCTGCTTCATATCATCGATGACCAATATGTTGATACAGTGAACATAGCTGACATTGTAGAGCAAGCGATGCCGAAAATATTGGCGGAACTTGATCCACACTGCTCGTATATCTCAGCAGAGAATGCCAAAACGGCAAATGATGACCTCGATGGTAGTTTCTGCGGCGTGGGCGTGCAGTTCACCATCAAGAAGGACACGGTGTACATCACAAACATCATCAGCGGAGGTCCAGCAGAACGCGTGGGGCTACTGGCTGGGGACAGAATCATTTCTGTCAACGATGAACCCTATGTAGGTAAGGTGGTAACCAACGAGGAAACCTTACATCGACTCAAGGGTGAGCGCGACTCGAAAGTGAAAGTAGGTGTGGTACGTCGTGGAGAAAAAGAACCACTTTCATTTACCATCACTCGAGGCGACATTCCCATCAAGAGTATTGATGCCACCTATATGCTGACAAATAAGTTGGGCTACATACGTGTCAACAAATTCGGTAAGACCACATATCCAGAATTGCTTATCTCGCTGGCCGAATTGGAGCAGGAGAATTTCAAGGGATTGGTAATCGACCTGCGAGGCAACACAGGCGGTTATCTCGATTGTGCCATCCAGTTGGTAAACGAATTCCTGCCTGCAGACAAACTCATTGTTTATACAGAAGGACGTAAAGCTAAACGCGAGAATTATAAGAGCAACGGACAGGGATCATATCAGAAACTGCCGCTCATCGTGCTGACCGATGAAGGAACAGCAAGTGCAGCAGAGATCTTCTCTGGAGCTATTCAGGACAACGACCGCGGCATTATCGTAGGAAGACGCTCGTTTGGAAAAGGATTGGTTCAGAAACCCATGCAATTCTCAGACGGAAGTATGATTCACCTGACTGTATCGCGTTACTACACCCCTTCCGGACGTTGTATCCAGAAGCCATACGTGAACGGAGAAGACAAGGAATATGAGTACGATATTGCAAACCGCTATTTGCACGGAGAGTTCTTCAACGAAGACAGTATCCGTCAGACAGGGGATGTGTACATGACAAGTATCGGACGTAAAGTGTATGGAGGAGGTGGCATCATGCCTGACTACTTCGTTGCAGAAGACACGACCCTCTTCACTTCGTACTATCAAGAAGTGGTTCAAAAGGGGCTCGTTTCACAGTTCTGCTTCGAATACACAGACAACAACCGTGCGAAGTATGCCAGCTACGAGAATGCAGACGAGATACTCAAGCAACTGAAGCATGATCACGTGATTCAGCAATTCATCAACTACTGCGACACGAAAGGAGTGAAACGTCGTAACAACATGATTCTCCACTCTCAGCAATTGATTGAAAACGTAGTACATGGTCTTATTCTCTATAATCTGCTTGACATCACAGAATACTTGAAATTTATCAATAAAGACGATGTAACTATTCAGAAAGCCATACAGCTTTTCAACGACAACCTCACGACACCCACAAAACCAGAGGATGACCAAACAACAGATAAGAAAACAGCTTACGCAACTCCGCATCCAGCTCTCAGAGTCTGGCTCTCTGCCTAAACAAAGTCAGAGTATTATCGAGCGGTTAGAGCATCATCCGTTGTTTCAGCAAGCGCAACGGGTGCTGTTGTTCCATTCGCTGAGCGACGAGGTTGACACTCACGAGTTGATCGAACGCTACAAAGCCCAAAAGACCATCGTGCTACCATCTGTCGTAGGCAATGAGTTGGAACTGCATATTTATGATGCTGCATCATCGACTCAACAAGGAGCGTTCAACATCATGGAATCGTGTGGTCCACTACTTCCTCCGTCGGAATATGCCACGTTAGACCTGGCCATCATCCCTGGAGTAGCATTCGACAGAGAAGGTAACCGATTGGGGCGCGGAAAAGGGTATTACGACCGACTGCTGCCCAAGCTGACTTGTCACACCATCGGTATCTGCTATCCTCATCAATTTATCGACGAAGTGCCTCACGAGCCGCACGACATCCCAGTCGATGAAGTATTGTATTAATAATGTATCAACATGAAGACCATAAAAATCAATCCCGCCGATAACGTAGCGGTTGCTATTGAACCCCTCAAACAAGGTGAGCAGGTTGCCATAGATGGGCGACTCATCACGCTGAACAACGATGTGCCTGCCGGACATAAGTTCCTGCTGACCGACCTCCATCAAGGTCAGGATGTAGTGAAATACGGCTACCCCATCGGCCACCTGAACGAAGACCACCATGCAGGCGATTTCGTTTGCGACCAACATATCTCGACCAATCTGTCAGGGTTGCTCGAATATTCCTACAATCCCATCACCATCGATGAGCCCACCTTTCACAGCTCCACACAAGATACTTTCATGGGCTACCGTCGCAAGAACGGAGAAGTGGGTATCCGTAACGAGCTATGGATCGTTCCGACTGTAGGATGTGTGAACGGAGTTTGCCAGCAGCTCAAGGAGCAGATGCGCAGCGAGGTGAAGGACATCCGCGTGGTAGCCTTCCCCCACAATTATGGTTGCAGCCAGTTGAGCGGCGATCATGAGAACACACGCAAGGTGTTACGCGATTTGGTACTGCATCCCAACGCTGGAGCAGTGCTCGTGGTTGGCTTGGGATGTGAGAACAACCAACCCGACAAGTTCGAGGCATTATTAGGCGACTACGACCATGAGCGCATCCGTTTCATGGTGACTCAGCAAGTCCAAGGCGACGAAATCGAGGAAGGAATGCGTATCCTCCACGAACTCTATGAAACGATGCGTCACGACACCCGCACAGCCATTCCGCTGAGCGAGTTGAAGGTCGGATTGAAATGTGGTGGAAGCGACGGATTCTCTGGCATCACGGCCAATCCGCTGCTGGGGGTGTTCAGCGACTACATCGTCAGCCAGGGCGGAACTACCGTACTGACCGAAGTCCCCGAGATGTTCGGTGCCGAGACCATCCTGATGAACCGTTGCAAGAACCGTGAATTGTTTGAGCAGACCGTGAAACTCATCAACGACTTCAAGACCTACTTCCTCAGTCATGGTGAACCTGTGGGCGAGAACCCAAGTCCGGGCAACAAGGCAGGCGGCATCAGCACCCTTGAGGAGAAAGCACTGGGATGCACGCAGAAGTGTGGAAAAAGTGCTGTCTGTGGCGTCATCGACTACGGCGAACGACTCACCACACGTGGACTGAACCTCCTCAGTGCACCAGGCAACGACCTTGTAGCCAGTACGGCTCTAGCTGCTGCAGGATGCCACATCGTGCTCTTCACCACAGGACGAGGCACTCCGTTCGGCACCTTCGTCCCCACCATGAAAATCAGCACCAACTCCCAGTTGGCACACAATAAACCTACATGGATTGACTTCAATGCAGGAAAGCTTGTAGAGAACGTATCGATGGACGTAGTGTTCGACGACTTCCGCCGTAAGGTCATAGCCGTCGCATCGGGTGAACTCACTTGGAACGAAAAGAAAGACTATCAGGAAATCGCCATCTTCAAAACCGGAGTAACGTTATGAGCCCCATCCGACAAGCACTCACCGACTTCTGTCAGGCCCACGGCTATCCAAGCTTTGAGCTCAAGACCATCATGTTCGACATGGATGGCGTGCTCTTCAACTCCATGCCCAATCATGCACGGGCTTGGCATCGGGCGATGGCGTTCTACGGGCTCGACCTACCTGAGGCGGAAGCCTACATGCACGAAGGGCGAACAGGATTCGGTACCATCAACATCGTCACACAACGTCAGTTAGGACGTGGTGCCGACAAGGCAGAATGTGACAAGATATACAAGAAGAAAAGCGAGTTCTTCAATGAGTACCCAACCGCAGAACGCATGGAGGGAGCGTACGAAGTTGTGAAAGCCGTGAAAGAGTCAGGTGTCACTCCGACCATCGTGACAGGTTCTGGTACAGCCAGTCTCCTCGGACGCATCGAACAGAACTACCCGGACCTCTTCTGCCACGAATGGATGGTTGCGGCAAAGGATGTCAAGTTCGGAAAGCCCAACCCAGAGCCTTA
>CADBSN010000128.1 GCA_902797255.1 uncultured Bacteroidales bacterium
TATGGGCGGCTTTGGCGGTGGTCAGCGTCAGCAATAACTCAATAAGTATATAAGGTTCTCAAATAATTTTGAGAGAGGCCAATGCACTCAGCATTGGCCTTTTTTGTAGTCCCCACTAATCCCCCTTATATGGGGAGAATGGATAGATACAAAGAGGAAAAAACGGGATAACGGTAGAAAAATCCGAAATAGTAAATCGTAAATGGCAAATAATTTGTACCTTTGCACAAAATTATTGAAACATTATGGAACAGAATCTCTTGGTTTACAACACGCTGACCAGACAAAAGGAATTATTCCGTCCACTCAACGCACCTCATGTGGGAATGTATGTATGTGGACCTACCGTATATGGTGATGCCCATTTGGGACATGCACGCCCAGCTATTACATTCGACATCGTATTCCGCTACCTGAAACATATTGGGTACAAAGTAAGATATGTGCGTAATATCACAGATGTAGGACATCTGGAGCATGATGCTGATGAAGGTGAGGACAAGATTGCCAAGAAGGCACGTCTGGAACAGTTAGAGCCAATGGAAGTGGCACAATACTACACCAACCGCTTTCATGATGCGATGGCAGCTCTGAATGTATTGCCACCGTCTATCGAACCACATGCAACAGGCCATATCATCGAACAGGAGCAACTGGTACAGGAGATTCTCGACAATGGGTTCGCTTACGAATCCAATGGATCAGTATATTTTGATGTTGAAGCATACAACAAAAAACATAAGTACGGTATTCTCTCTGGGCGAAACCTCGATGATATCATCAACAACTCACGTGAGTTGGCTGGTGTAGGCGAGAAGAAAAACCAAGCAGATTTCGCCTTATGGAAAAAAGCCCAACCAGAACACATCATGCGTTGGCCATCCAAATGGAGCGACGGATTCCCTGGATGGCATTGTGAATGTACTGCAATGGGCCGCAAGTATCTAGGAAGCCACTTCGACATACATGGTGGAGGTATGGATCTTATCTTCCCACACCATGAATGCGAAATAGCACAAGCTGTTGCTAGCCAAGGCGACCAAATGGTACACTACTGGATTCACAACAACATGATTACCATCAACGGACAAAAGATGGGAAAGAGTCTTGGTAACTTCATCACCTTACAAGAGTTCTTCGATGGTAGCCATAAAGATAAAGACGGTAATGAGATGCTGGCACAAGCCTATGCACCAATGACCATTCGTTTCTTCATCCTTCAGGCTCACTATCGTAGTACCATCGACTTCAGCAACGATGCACTCATCTCAGCAGAGAAGGGTCTGGAGCGATTGATGGACGCCCACAAAGCGTTGAAATCAATTCAACCAACAAGTGAAGGAACTGTAGATATGGCATTTGTTGAGGATCTTCGTCAGAAATGCTATGATGCATTGAACGATGACTTCAACACACCTATCGTCATCAGCAACTTATTTGATGCTACACGCGTCATCAACCAGATTGTAGATAAGAAAGCCACAATCACTGCAACGGTTTTGGACGAACTGACCAAGGTGTTCGAATTATTTACTTTCGATATTTTAGGTTTAAAGTCTTCTGTAAGTGGACAAAACAGCGGAGCAGCACGTGAGGAAGCATTCGGAAAAGTGGTCGATATGCTACTTGAACAACGCATGAAAGCAAAGGCCAACAAAGACTGGGCTACTAGCGACATGATTCGCGACCAGTTAGCGGCACTGGGATTCGAGGTCAAAGACACGAAAGACGGATTTACTTGGAAACTGAATAAATAACAACTGGAACAGCAAAGGATATGAGCAGATTTCAAAGATTTCTTCATAAGTCACAGAAGATATTGATGTTCACATCTTTATTCTTCCTAATCGTATGCTTAGGCGCCACGATTTGGGCAGCAAGCGTCTTAAACGATAACTCGTTGTACTTATACGCAGCGGTATTTGTACTCGCAATTATCTGGTTTGGAATCACCATCTATCGCAGTTTTAAAAAATAGGTGTTGTTTGTCAATAAATCCTCCTTTGAATCTCTTGTCAAAGGAGGATTTATTTATCAAGGTTTTTATTCCAATAGTTTCTCAAACGTCTTATCCTCTGGATGCTCCGTATAATAAGCAATAAACTCTTTTGGAGTCATACCGAAGTACTCGCGGAACGTATTGCTGAAGTGCGAATGAGACGAGAATCCTACTCGATAAGCAACTTCTGACACATTCACATTGTTGTTAATCAAAAGATAAGCAGCCTGTTTCAGTCGATAAGAACGAATGAAATTGTTAGGTGATACCCCATAACGGTCTTTCATTTTTCGATTCAAATGCACACGACTGATTCCTACGATATTCGCCAACTCATTAACTCCGAATGAAGAGTCGTCTAAGTTCTTCTTCAAACTCTCGTTGATACGCGCGAACAACTTATCATCAGCACTGTCTATTGTCTTTTCTGTGTAGTCATAATCAACTTCCGTACGTCGCATCTTACCCATCATCTTTTCACGCACCTTTATACCTTGCGAGATGGCGCCCTTTAGTTTCAGCATGTTGAACGGCTTACTAATGAAGTGATCGACTTGTAGATTCAAACTATTGATTTCTGCCATATCGCTATTTTCGCTGGTCACCATGATAATCGGAATACTATCAGTCTCAGGGTTCGATCTGATACGTTTGCTCAATTCGATACCATTTCCGTCAGGCATTCGGATATCCGTTACAACAGCATCTGGTCGTGTCTTCAAAATCTCCTGCCATGCTTCGTTACCACTATTAGCCGTAATCACATTATAGCTATCGCTGATTTGCGACCTTATATATTGACAAAGGCTCTTATCATCATCGACAACCAATACCGTCTTTTTGTTTTTGTCATCATTATCAATATCCTCATCAGTTGCCAACTCCGATTCTATAACAACATTGGCAAATAAATCGTCATTTGGCTGGTATTCAGAATCTTCTTCACCTCTTGGCGAAAGTTCCTCTTCAGTCAAGTGATACTTACGCAATGGGAATCGTAAAACAAACTCTACGCCGTCAGGTTCAATGTTGTGTACATCAATAGTACCATGATGCAAATTAACAAGTTCACTCACCAGATTCAATCCAATACCTGAACCTATCGTTTCATTTGTCACGTTGTTCGCCTGGAAGAAACGTTCAAACACATGAGGAATATCCTCCTCAGAGATATACGATCCACTATTGTATATTCTTATCTCAAACCAGTTAATCGAGTCTTCCATCACATCCTTGGTCCTGACAAGTATACGCCCATTTTCAGGAGTGTATTTAAATGCATTTGACAGCACATTCGACACAATCTTCTCAAAGTGTATCCTGTCGAGCCATAGAGTCTCTTGTGGATTGAGATGTTCAACTCGATAATTGATATTCTTTGCCTTTGCGTATGAAGTGAATGAATCAAAAACATCTTTCGAATATTCCTTAAAGTTGACTTCTGAGAAATGAAGATGGAATTGTCCATTATCGATTTTTCGTATATCCGTAATCTGCTTCACGGTCGTAATCAAGCGGTCACAATTGAGTTTCATGACATTATACATACCTAGCAGACCTTGGTCTGTAGTCGAAGCTATCAATTGAGAAAGTGGCGATACTATCATCGTCAGCGGTGAACGCAATTCATGAGCGATGCTGGTAAACATCCTCAACTTTGCTTCCTTTAGGCTCTCTTCTTGGCTGACAGCCAACAACAACTGCTTCTGACGCTTCCGTTCTGCATAGATTCTGTAGCCGAAATAGGAGATGATAAAGAATATAATGAAATAGATGAGCCATGCAGCAATCGTATTATACCACGGCTGATGAATATCAATAATCAATGTTTTCTCAATAGCAGATTGCTCGTTGTTCTCCAAATATGCCTTGACACGAAGCGTATATGAACCTGGCGGCAAGTTTGGATAATTGGCTTCCAAATCAACATTTGCATGATGCCATGCTTGTTCGTATCCTTCAAGACAATACTGATATCGTATCTGATTGGGCGAAGAAAACTCTGGAACACCAAAACAAACAGCAACCGAGTTTTGGTCGTGAGCTAAAGACAGTTCCGTTAATGCAATCACATTTGCATTCATCGAATTTTTGTTTCTGGTTGGCACATATCTGACGGAGGCTCCATTAATCTTTACAGAAGTGAAACTGATATCATGAATCAGTTTCTTTGGGACTCGCATAAGCGTAGCATTAAACCTGATGACTCCGTTGTCACCACCAAACAAAATATCGTGCGAAGGTGTCATGAAGTGCGCATTACGATGGAACTCTCCGATATAATACCCTTCAAATGACGAGTAGGTATAAGTTTTCATCGACTGCTTATCGATTCGGACAACAGATTTAGCGGTTGTCAGCCAAATATCTTTGTCAGCCACCTCAATTGACTTGACATTCTCGTTTGTAAGAACCTCTAACGTTTCTCCATTCTTTATATTATAAGTGATAAGGCCCTGATTCGTTCCTACCAATAAAGTCTTGTTCATGACAGCAATACACTGAGGCATCAATATCCTTGACTTGGAGAATATGACCTCCTCTCCTTTCTTCGTTTCAATATTGTATGAGAAGATACCTTGTGCTGTTCCAATCCAAAGCGTACCATAGTCGTCACAACAAAGCGAATAAATCCATCCATTGAACGACAACGACGCAAACAGGTTGGTAACTGTCTTGTTGGCCAAATCAATGACAAAGACTCCTTGACCATTCGTTCCTGCAAACAGCAAGTCTTTCTGTGGATAATATTTCAATATCATCACAAAACTTGTCGAAAGGAACTTCAGCCAATCCGGTGTAACAAATTGGTTCCCTTGCAGGTATTGCAAACCACCTCCATACGACCCTATCCAGACAGTATTACGCTTATCGATTGCAACAGTTTGAACCAATGATGACGCCAATCCATTAGAATACGGAGTAATCGTCTGACTTCTTCCTTTTATTTCGAGCTTGAACACACCACATCCATCTGTTCCCACCCAGAAAGCATTATTGTCGTATGCTATCGATGTCACACTGGTGGCATTAAGCTTGTTTTCGTTTGGAGAGAAGGCATAATAGCCAATTTCGTTTCTGTTACGCGGTACGACAAACACACCTTTCTGTGCAAATCCAATAATCAGGTTCCCTTCCTTGTCTGCTGTAAACGATCTCACTTTGGCGTATTCAATATTCATACTTGGATCGTTGTAGTGGAACGAAGACAATGATTCATCAGTTGCCAACTGCCACAATCCATGATTATCTGTTCCGACTAGTATCCTATCGTTTTTATCCTCAAACAGCGCAGTAATCGGCATTGGATTCGTAAGTGCGTTTTGTGTTGCCCTCATCAGTTGCTGCTGATGCTCATAGACTAAAATACCATGTCCTGTAGCAAAATAGACGTTTTTGGTTTTGCGGCTTTGGATTATCGCATTGACATTATTTGCCGTCAAGATGCGGTCAACATCGGGAGTTGTCTGAAAGGATTGCATGGTCATCGTTTTCAAGTCAATCTTAAATACTTGCCTAAATACGACACTTCCCCATAAGTTACAATCTGCATCGATAAAAACTTGCGAACAGAAAGGGAACGGAGCGATTTTACGGAGTTTTCTGGTTGTAGCCGTATCGACTTCTTGTTTTTCTGTATCAAAGACAAACAAACCATTACCTTCTGTCGAAATCAGTTTCTTATTTGGTTCAATATAGTCAATAATGTGATTCACAGAAAAACCCATGACAGAGTCCTCATCCACACTCAACATCTTATGTTCAAGTGTGCAATCCCTACCATTCAACAGATAAAGGCCATTACTGGTAGCAAGCCAATACTTATCGTCTTTGTATTCAACTACCTTCTTAAAAGCATTGATTGGACTATGATCTGGAAATAATTTCGTGATATTGTAAAACTTCGTACCATCAAACACATCTATCTCTGAAACTCCCGAAATCCAAGCAAGGCCTTTGGAATCAATATCAATAGAATACATGTCGCTAGATGTCAATCCGGATTGTGTCGTGTAAAGTCGTGAAACTTGCGCAAATGTAACATTGCAAATAAGTAACATTATGAACGAGATCGCAAGTTTACCAACGACGGGTATCTTGTATTTCATACTTTTCTTACAATTTCTTACAATTCTTTCAATTCTTGTTTTTTGATTAGCTGCGTTAGTATTAAGTTATGCGTTACAAAGGTAATACTTTTCAGTAAATCAAAAAAACAAAAAAGAAAAAAGTTGCATGAGAATTTGAAAATTTGTAACAAAACCCGTATTTTGTACATAAAAACCTTGTTTATCAGGCAAAAATGCAACAAGCACTTACATATTTGATACATGATGCTTGTGCTATAAATATTTATTTATATCTTTGCAACCGCTAAGGTAATAACACCAATTTATTATTAATTTAAACAATCCAAAATTAGTTATGAAAAAACTTCTACTTACTGCAGCATTCGCAATGATGAGTTTTGCTGCATTTGCTCAAGAAGTTCCAGACGCTTCACAATGGACAGTCGGTGACGACATTTCAGAATTTGTAGGCTTTGGAAACTTGAGTTTTGAAAATGATCCTATGGACTGCTGGACATTTAACAGCTCAAAGGGTAGTACCACAACAACAGGTGGTTTGTTCGAATGTTATGATGGAGCAGACTGCGACCTTTTCCAAGTGATTTTGATTCCTGCTGGTATGTATGAACTGAATTGTCAGGGATACTATCGTGCTGGCACCTCCTGGGACGCTGACCCTAATTCGTATGCAAATGGCACATGGGAAAACTTATCTGCCCTTTATGCTGTTGCTGGAACTTACAACATTGACAGCAAGGAATTCACAGAAACAAGTAACACTTTCTCTAATCCTTTGATGCCTCGTTTGTTTGAGGAGGTATACGAACAAATCTATGTTGGTCCTAAGGATGGTGAGGAAGGTTATCCAGGTTGGGATATGTCAGACGGACAGTATAACCAGGTTGATGGCCGTTGGGCTCCTTGCTCTGTTCCTGGCACAAAAGCTTGGTTTGATAATGACAAGTACCTCCCATTTGAGAGCGACGAAGATGAGACAGTCTATAACAAACTCATTTTCTTTGTTACTGAGGACACATGGGTAAAGGTAGGTGTTCAGAAGATTAACGCGAATAGTGCAGACTCTTTCTTTGCAACCAACTTCCACCTTATCTATAAGGGTGATGCGGACGAGGCAGCTAAGATTGCTTTGGCA
>CADBSN010000129.1 GCA_902797255.1 uncultured Bacteroidales bacterium
ATTTGTTGTTTCGTCACTGCAAAGGTACTGAAAATATCGCTAATTACCAAATTTTCAATGAATTATAATTCGTCGAACTCACGTTAAAATCCAAGAGAACTAACCAAATCAAATCAAAAACGATAGAGAATCATGAAACGAACCACCATATTTCTCTTTGCTCTGATGTTGGCTGTAGGTATTGCTGCACAGTCATATAGGAAAGAAACCTTGTTGAAGACGGGATGGAAATTCATACGTGCTGATAAAGCAGAATTTGCTGATACGGATTTCGACGACTCCCAATGGGGTGATGTGCGTGTACCTCACGACTGGGCCATCAATGGGCCGTTCGACAACAACAACGATCGTCAGACTGTTGCGATTGAGCAGAATGGAGAGACAGAGGCGACAGAGAAGACCGGTCGAACGGGTAGTCTTCCTTGGACGGGTACTGCGTGGTATCGTTATCACTTTAAGACGCGTAAGGATGCTGAACGTGTCATCCTCAACTTCGATGGGGCAATGTCCGAACCTGATGTGTTTGTGAATGGAAAGAAGGCTGGTGAGTGGAAATATGGTTATAATGCTTTCAACATTGATATTTCGGATTATGTGACTGCTGACAACAAGGAGAATGTGCTTGCTGTCCGTTTACGGAATCTGCCTGAGAGTAGCCGTTGGTATCCAGGCGCAGGCCTTTATCGTCCTGTCACACTCATTCAAACGGGAAAGACGGCAATTGCTGTGTGGGGTGTGAATTGTGTGACTGATCGTCTCACGGACGGTATGGCAGATCTCAAAGCAGATGTGTGTGTTGAAGGAGTTGAGGGCAAGATCCTGATGGTTGACTTCGTACTTATGCGAGGTAAGACCATGGTGGCTAAGGCAGCCGATGTGGTAAGGTCTGATGGGAAGGCTTATGGTACGTTACATGTGGCTAATCCTCGGTTATGGTCACCCGAATCGCCTGCACTTTACGACCTCGTAGTCCGTGTGTCTGAATCCAATGGAAAGAAGAGTGTGGTTGTTGATGAAGTGTCCCGTCGTGTTGGCATACGTACCATCTCCTATACCGCTGAGCATGGGTTCCAACTGAATGGAACCACTCGTAAATTCCGTGGAGTCTGCCTACATCACGATTTGGGTATGATTGGTGCGGCAGTGAATAAGGCTGCTCTCATTCGTCAGGTTGAATTGCTGAAGACAATGGGCTGTGATGCCATCCGCACGGCTCATAATATGCCGTCGCAGTTGCAGATGGATGTATGTGATTCGCTAGGCATGATGGTCATGGCCGAATCGTTCGATATGTGGGTTTATCCCAAATGCCGTAACGGATACTGTCGATTCTACAACGACTGGTGGCAACGCGACCTTGAGAATCTTGTCATGGCCAACCGTCTGCATCCGAGTATTGTGATGTGGTCTTTGGGTAATGAGATTCCTGAACAGGGCGACCGTCGAGGCACTGAGATGTTACGCCAGATGCAGGACTTCGTGCATCAGCTCGATCCTACCCGTGCTTGTACTACTGGAATGGATCGTTGGGATAATGTGATTGCGTCTGGTTTTGCGGATGCCGTCGACATCGTTGGTTTGAACTATCGAACACATCGGTATCAGAATGCATACAATCGTTTGCACCAGAAGTTCTTGTTGGGTAGCGAAACGGCATCTACGGTCAGCAGTCGAGGTGTGTATAAGTTCCCTGTTGTGCGGGCTGATGGTAAGACCTATCCTGACGGACAATGCAGTTCTTACGATCTCGAAGCTTGTTGGTGGAGCAACATCCCAGAAGACGATTGGGTGCTGCAGGACGACAATCCGTGGGTCATCGGTGAGTTCGTATGGACAGGATTCGACTATCTGGGCGAACCTACGCCCTATGACGACCGTATGAATGCTCGCAGCAGCTACTTTGGCATCTTCGACCTTGCTGGACTTCCCAAGGATCGCTATTGGCTCTATCGTAGTCATTGGAACAAAGAGGCTGAGACCATTCACCTGCTACCTCATTGGACTTGGCCAGGGCGAGAAGGGGAAGTGACACCCGTCTATTGTTATACCAACTATCCTTCTGCCGAGTTGTTTGTCAACGGAAAGAGTCGAGGACGTGTCACAAAGCGTCTTGACGAACGTGTGAAACCCGATGGAGGCCGTACGGTAAAGGAAACAGAACCACTCATCGACCGTTATCGTCTGCGTTGGAACGATGTCAAGTACGAACCAGGCGAGATTCGTGTCGTGGTGTACGATGCCGATGGTGTACGTCGTGGCGAGGCTGTGCGTTATACTGCTGGCGACCCTCATCATCTTGTCATTGAGCAGCAGACCCTCGATGAATATCATGGTGCCAAGACCCTTCGTGCAGATGGCGACGATATGGCATTCTTTGTAGTAAGTGCTGTTGATGAAAAAGGAAACCTCTGCCCTGAGGCAGAAGCTTCCATTCAAGTTGAGGTCAGTGGCGCGGCCGACTTTAAGGGAATCTGCAATGGCGACCCAACCTCGTTCGAAGTCTTCACCCGTCCTACGATGAAGCTGTTTAAGGGTCAGTTGGTTGTTGGCATCATCTCGAACGGTAGGAAAGGTACAGCCCGTGTGTCTGTCCAATCGCCAGGACTAATGTCTGCCGCTACCAAGATTCCTGTGAAATAGTTGCACAAAGCGAATTGTCAATTATCAATTGTCAATTATCAATTAGTTAAGGCCTATAGTTTCTCTCCGCATTGCGAGCAGAACTTGTCCGACTTCCTTACTTTCGAATCACATCTCGGACATCGGTTGTTGCGCACAGGTTCGTTCGTTGTATTGATGAACGAAGCCGTGACGATACCTCCGGGGACAGCGATAAGGGTATAACCCAACAGCATGATGAACGACGAGAGGAATCGCCCTGCCATGGTGACGGGGGTGATGTCGCCATAGCCAACCGTACTGAGGGTTGTGATTGCCCAATAGATTGAAGTTCCGATGTCTCGGAACTCACTATTGGGCTGACCGCTTTCGATGATAAACATCAGTGTGCCCAGACAGATGACCAGCACCAGTACGAAGAGGAAATACACCACAATCTTATGAATGCTTTTTCCGATGGCTCGCAGCAACACCTCGCCTTCATTGAGGAAGGCAAACAGACGGAAGATTCGGAATATACGGATGAATCGGATGCTTCGTAGCATGAGCATATAGTGAGCTCCAGGGAAGAAAAACGTCAAATAGGGGGGGAGTACCGCCAGCAAGTCGATGATGCCCCATCCACTCAGTGCATAGCGCCGACGGCTCTCCGCACAGTACAGACGGGCAATATATTCAGCGGTGAAAAGTATCGTGAGCAGTACCTCCAACCATCCCAACGTCGTCTTCAGCCAAGGAGGCAGCGAAGGGCTGCTCTCCACGAAGAGGATGAGCAGGCTTACGGCAATAGCGATTGTCAACACAATGTCAAATCGGCGACCAGCAGGACTGTCATCGTCGAATATCATTTCACGAAGCCGTTCTTTTCGCGTAGGTTTCCTGTTTATATCTGCCATATTCAGGTGCTTTTGTGCATTATCGCTTGCAAATGTACGGAAAAAAAGTGAAAAACATCACCTTTTCACAAAAAAAATATGAATTATGAATTATGAATTATGAATTATTTTGTAACTTTGCAGCTGATTTATGCCGCAGAGGCTCCAATAAGTGTGCCCGTACCTTCCCTTTTGGGGAGTTAAAAAGGAGCTACCGCCTCACGGTCCAAACCCGTTTAATTAAATAAATAATGTACGTAATCGTAGAAATTAACGGTCAGCAGTTCAAGGCAGAAGAAGGCAAGAAGCTCTTCGTTCACCACATTCAGAACGC
>CADBSN010000130.1 GCA_902797255.1 uncultured Bacteroidales bacterium
AACTGCCAATAATCCTATCACAAACCTCTTAATCATAATTCTTTGGCATTTTGCGTAATGTGTCGTCATTATCCGTATTATCATCTTCAGTGTAATACACCTTGATGAGTGCCATATCTTTTAAGAAATCAAGTGAGCCAATAGCAACTTCCTTGATATTGAGACCTGTGCGCTGTTTCAAATCTTCAATCAGTTCGTTACGCTTCTCAGGAGCTATCAAATCAATTTTGTCGTATTTGATATATTTGGTGCTGAGACTCGTAACCCATTTCCCTCCTTCAGCAATCCATATCACAGCGATAAACAGCACATTAGTTACCAACAACTCAATCATAGATGTGAGTTCTGGAGCAAAAAACTCTGGATGCTTGTCTGAGATATCTGCCGTCCATGCCAAACCATTGATTGCTGCCAATGAAATAATAAGGAACAAGTATGTCATTTCACGAATAGGAACTGATTCTGTCCTATAACGCATGATGCAGAAAATAGCAAAAAGTCCCATTGCTATACCAGTCTTCAGCTTGGCATCTCCCATCAAATGGATGAGCATGAAGATTCCGAATCCCACTAGGATGTATGTGAAGAAAAAGTCGACCCGCCTACTCTTGGGGAAATAAAACTTACGCGCAATAATTACGGTGAATAATGTATTGACAATTAGTCGGAAAAGCAGATCGAGCAATCTGCAGTAGTCGCTTGTTATCAGCGAAAAAAATTCATTGATTGATTCCATTGTTTAGGTTATAATTTTTAGTTATTAATTTCATGTAATCGATGATCGCTTTGAATCCACTCACGCTCATCTTGATTTATCTTGGCCAGTTTCTTTACTTTGGCTTTGAAGTTGTTTTGTTTCAATTTAGGATCTGTCCATACCATTCCGATACAGCATTTGCTAAATCCTGTAGGATGAATATGCAGATCTCGAAGGAGAGAGCAAATAGGAGAATAGACGTTTCCGTCACGTTTCAATTCAATAATCACTAATTGATCACTGTCTGCATCGTTGTTCGTTTCGAAATTATGAAAACGGATGTTATAATCAATGGTCAACCGTTCAGTCTTTCCTTTATTAACCAATGTGATACGGTCGAACAGGTTTTGAACCACTTGATGCATGGACAGAAACGACATGCCAGTCTTTCTTTGAACTAATTCTTCTGCGCCTTCCGTCTTTTGAGATTGCTCTAACGAAGGTACTTGAATACGTTTCTTTTTCGTCCGTCCGTGATTATTTTTCTTCTTCACCTCCAAAAAAGTCAGGTCACCACTAGTAAGATACGTTCTGACTCTTACCTTGGTACGTCTTGCACGCTTATTGTGGTGCATCATATACATGGTATGCTCGTCTGTATCAAAGTAAGTTGTACGATAAGGACAAATTGTAGTCGTACCGATTGTCTGCACATAATACTTGTCTTGAACTAATTGGAGTAGTTCAATCAGTTGGCGTTTAGTTGCGACATATTTTGTATCCAATCGATTCATTAGCTTGATAGATTCCATCTGCTCCAATGTAATGGGAGGAAGGGTGTCAAGCAAAGCCTGAATCTTTATATCTTTATCGTCCATTATTTACTTTATATGCTTTAGAGTTTAGATATGCGGCAACATATCCGCACTATTCGATGCAAATTTAGGCTTTTTATTTAATAAATAAGGTATTTTCAGCTTATTTTTACATAAATTGGCAAACTTTTTTATTATTAAACGAATTATTTTTATCTTTGCACCGAATTTAAAACAGCTAAATGAAAGAATTTGTCATATCAGAAGTAAAAGTCGAAACTGCGATTATCGTAGGATTGATTACTCCTTACCAGAACGAACGTAAAACGAAAGAGTATCTGGACGAATTGGAGTTTTTAGCTGACACTGCTGGGGCAAAAGTCATCAAACGCTTTACCCAGAAAGTGAATGGTCCAAATAGTGTAACATATATAGGAACAGGTAAATTGGCAGAGATCAAGCAGTTTATCAAAGACGAGGAAGATGCAGAACGCGAAGTGGGAATGGTCATCTTTGATGATGAATTGAGTGCTAAGCAGATCCGTAACATCGAACACGAATTACAGATCAAGATATTAGATCGCACTTCTCTGATTCTGGATATCTTTGCGATGAGAGCCCAAACAGCAACAGCTAAGACACAAGTGGAATTGGCACAATACAAATACATGTTACCTCGCCTAACTCGCCTTTGGACACACTTGGAACGTCAACGTGGAGGTAGTGTTGGCTTACGTGGTCCTGGTGAGACACAATTGGAAATGGACCAACGTATCATTCGCAACCGTATGGCGTTGTTGAAGCAACGACTGAAAGAGATTGACACCCAAAAAACAACTCAGCGCAAGAATCGCGGTAGGTTAATCCGTGTGGCATTGGTTGGATATACAAATGTAGGAAAGTCAACACTGATGAACTTACTGTCGAAAAGTGAGGTGTTTGCAGAAAATAAACTGTTTGCGACACTCGACACGACAGTACGGAAAGTAATCATCGACAACCTACCCTTCCTCCTCAGTGATACGGTGGGCTTCATCCGTAAACTCCCGACAGATTTGGTAGACTCTTTCAAATCCACATTGGATGAAGTACGTGAAGCCGATTTGTTGATTCATTTGGTTGATATCTCACACCCCGACTTCGAAGAGCAGATACGTGTGGTAGAGAAAACATTAGCAGACTTAGGAGCGAGTGATAAGCCGACTTTGCTGGTATTTAACAAAATTGACGCTTATACATGGATACCAAAAGACGAAGACGACTTGACCCCAATAACAAAGGAGAATATTCCGTTAGATGAATTGATGGCCACATGGATGGCAAAGATGAATGACAACTGTTTTTTTATCTCTGCAAAGACTGGCGAACTTATCAAGGAGTTTAAGGAACTTGCATACAAAAAGATACGTGAACTCCATGTACAGAAATATCCATACAATGACTTTCTGTTCCAACACTATGATGGAGACACCTCATTAGATCCATCTGCCAACGAAGCTCAACCAAACCCATAAATATTAAATAAATGAAACGCGAATTAACAAACACAGAAATCTCCATCCTCGAGGAACATGGATGTACTGCAGAGAATTGGAGTGAAATCAAGGTAAGTGACGGATTTATGGCGAACTATATCCGTAATGTGAATTTCTTTGGACATGTTGAGATCGGTTCCATGAACGGTACAATTGTCGTAGAGGAAGGGTTTCAGCGTCATGCATCCATCATGAATGCCACATTGAATAATGTCACCATTGGCGACAATTGCTTGATAGAGAATGTTCATGGTTACATCTCTAACTACAACATCTCAAATGATTGCTATTTGTCAAACATCGGCATCATCAGTACACAAGGTGAACCTTCATTTGGCAATGGTACCGTTATCTCTGTCCTTAATGAAGGAGGTGACGGAAATGTGGTGATTTACGACAAACTCACTGCACAGGTTGCTTGGCTGATGATACACTATCCATCTGTACGCGAATTAGCAATGAAGGAGATTGCATCGTATCCGAAGTCTGATAGAGGTGAGATTAGCAAAGGATGCCGTATTGTCGGCACAAAAGAAATTAGTAACGTATATGTTTATCCATACTGCGAAATCCAAGGAGCCAGCCATCTTTCTAATGTAACATTATTAAGTAGCAGCGATGCTCCATCATTTATTGGGACTGATGTGATTCTTGAAAATTCGGTTGTGGCAAAGGGGGCAACAGTGACAGACGGAGCAAAGGTCGACAATTGCTTCGTAGGAGAATCTGTACATATTGGCAAAGGCTTCTCGGCAGAGGCTTCCCTCTTCTTTGCCAACGCTTATATGGACAATGGAGAATCATGTGCCGCTCTCTGTGGTCCTTTCGCATGTTCGCATCATAAATCTACATTGCTTATTGGTGGTGAATTCTCTTTCTACAATGCAGGTTCAGGAACCAACCAAAGTAATCATGCCTATAAGATGGGACCTATCCATTGGGGTACACTTGAACGTGGTTCTAAGACAGCTTCTGGAAGCCATATTCTTTGGCCTGCACATATCGGAGTGTTCTCAATGGTAATGGGTAAACTAACCACCCATCCTCGTCTGCGCAACCTTCCATTCTCATACATTTTAGCAACAGGCGAGAAAACATACATCGTACCAGGAATCAACATCAAGACCGTAGGTACATGGCGCGACATCAACAAATGGCCAAAGCGTGATGGACGCCCAGAGTCTGCACGACGTGACATTATTAATTTCAGTTTCCCAAATCCTTACATCATTCAATTTGTCATCGCAGGAAAAGAGTTACTTGCGACTTTACAAGAACAACAGGGATACGATGCCGATGAATACAAGTTCGAAGGATGTTACATCAAGCACAAAGCATTGATAGACGGATTGAAATACTACGACTTGACACTTCGCTTATTCTGCGGTGATATACCTACAGACGAATGGCTCGACCTATGCGGTATGATTGCTCCTAAAAAATCCATTGAGGATCTTGTTTCTGACATCAAAGATGGCGACATCAAGACATCCGATGAGATAGTTGAACAACTCAGAAACATCTATACCCAAAACAAATATCTCAATTCACGTCCTCAAACAACGGATTACGTAGAAGCAGAGAACAAATGGTTAGATATGATACGTCGGGATGCTGAGAAAGAATTTGCAATGGGCGATATCGAAGAACAACAACTAACAGATTTCCTTGCTAAGGTGAAATAAACTGCACCCTATAGCGTACGCCCATGCTGGGCTTACAAAGAAATTGCCCCATGTCTCACGACATCGGGCAATTTCTAACTACATTAACTAATCTATTAACTAATCTAACTATGAAAAACTTGA
>CADBSN010000131.1 GCA_902797255.1 uncultured Bacteroidales bacterium
CACAGCAAGAAGGGACAATATGTGATGATGCCAATAATGAAGTGGAAAAGACGTACATGATGTGATGATGCCTTTTCGACTTCGATGCTGAACGGGAGATACAATGCATAATCTATTGCCAGAAATGCTATAATCAAAATGATTGTAAGCACTAACACGGCTGTCGGCTTTTTTCTCAACAGATAGCAGATCGTGATATAAATGTACTTCCCTATTGTCATAAGGGCAAACGCAATGGGTACGAGTAAGAAAGCAAACGTTTCTACAAGCGAATGAGGAGGGTTTGTAATGCTCTCACGTATTTGCTGAGGGAGATAATCCCTTATCAACGGCAATTCAGTAAAAAAGAGCTCCCACAAAAGAAATAAGATTGGAAGAGCCCAATACAGATAATAGATTTTCTTTCTTTCCATCATCTCATTTAGTAGTTTAATTGTTTAACAGTTTAATCTTTCAATTTTTCATTTTTTCTTATGCTATTTATTGTGTATCCGCTTTGGACATTGAACATCTTGCTCACTAAGTGAGACTCAACGATTAATGACCATGAAAGATCTCTTCATATCGGGAAGGGAGGAACGAACGTACCCACATAGTTGAAATTTTGACGTCCAACATTCCAGAATATGAAAGGATGATGGTGCTATCGTCAATCCAGTCAATGGAGAACTCCGTGTCAGGTAGATTTATCTGATTCTTTTTCGGTTGTAGAAACGATGACAGCGTCAACTGGGTTGAATATCTGGAACCAGAACTATAGTAATAGGTCATGAGCAGCACATCATTGCCTTTAAATATGTGATATTGCGGCTGTTGGTCGTGCAGTCCTTGTATGCTGCTGATTACACGCTTTCCCTCCACCTCTTTCACCTCTCCAACACATCTCCAACAGCCTTCTAACATTCGTTTCTTCGACTCTTTGCAAACAGGAGTTTCAAGCATTTCGAATATTTTTCGCACATCATCTTCAACCCCTTTCTTTGCATCGTAAAACTCGTCTATAAACTCGTTAGGCGGAAAAATCGCACTGTTGTTGGTGGAGTTATACCACCGCATGGTGAAATGATCCTTGTTGCTGTCAAAGACCTGTGTCCCTCGTCCGTCCTCTCCACGTATTCTTTGTCCGGTAAACAACAGCGGTTCTTTGTCATTTACCAACATGTTCAATGTTAACGCCGACACACTACGTTTGAGTACAGAAACAGTCAAAGTTGCTATCGGAGAGCAATATTTATACTGCTCAAACGGAGCCTCTATATCTGGATGCCTGCCATCATAGCTAAAGCGCTGCAGGCGATACAATCCCTGTGGGTTCTCTGTCTGTGCCCTGCATGCCAACGTGCCGAGCATGCATACCAATACAATAATCCTCAGTTTCATCATCATTCTATTATCTGGTTATAAATAATTAAAACTACCCTCCGATATACTGCTCCATATTTCTCCAAGTGATAGGAAAACTTATCTGAGTTTCCCCATTCGGATAGGGATACTTGTCTTGTAACTCACGATAGTGTGGAAACTTGAACTTCGACTTCACACTCTTCAATACCTTATAGATCGTTTCATTACCGACAATGGTTTCGTCGCAACTGAAAGTAATCATAGTATTGTCTATTCCGCCCTCTTTGTTGATGAACAAAGACAGTACAATTAGGGCTTTAGGATTTTCCTTTATGAGTGCCTTTAGTTTTTTATTTCCAATCTGCTGTAAAACATATCTTACTACGTCTACTTGCATTGCTGTTGTTCGTGGGTCAGCCGCAAATGTACGAGTCTTAGCATCAAAATTCTTACTTTCCTTTTCCGATAATTTCCATACCGGTGCTCGCTTCTGCAAGTAAAATGCATGACTTGTGGACATTTGCGACCAATAGATAGTATCATTTGGCACGCAGATAGGATAGTAGTGTGTGGTGTCTTCTTTCATCTCAGTTGTAAAGTCTTGAGCCTGCGCAGCTAAGCACATGATGAAAGCTGCCAACATGAGCAGAATTTTTGTTGTATTCATATCAGTTATTGTTTTAGGGATTCATTATATATAACGCAATAACGCTCTTTTTATTGTTTTTGTGTTAATCGGGGAGAGGATTTGTTCGTTTCCTGAATACGAGTGAGTTCCATTCAATATTGGCAAAGTCGCACTCTTTTGTCTGCTTGTTGAGATAGATATCAGGCAATACCAACTTCAAGGAGTCATTGCTGTAGACGAGTAGCTGTTCGACACTATCCATCAGCTCTGGTTTACGACGAATTATCTCCTTGACGGGATATATCATGACGGTATCTTTTGTTTCTTCATGACATACAGTAATCATGCCTTTCTTTTTGTCGTAATCGGTTCGATAATAGTATTTCGGAATGAGTATCGGGTAGTCTCCTAAATCTATAGGGGATTCAAATCTATAGTATTTTGATAAAGACACATCGTATCTGTGACTGAAGTCCCATGTGTTATATTCCCATTCCCCATATTGGCTGGTAAACCTTTCTTGGTTCTCACCACGCAAGTAGTGGATGACATCACACACTTCTTTGTATTTCTCACAGAGAAGGCTATCGCTCGAAATGGTCTCGAGTTTGAGATTATTGACCAGCTTGCCTGTGGTGCTATCTCTCAGATTCAGTTCGCTGATGTACTGCTCCAGTCGTACCTTCTGGCTGCTCAGCCCTAAGTCCTTTGCCGATATACCTGGAATGAAGGTGAAGACGCAGATGGCGCATGCGAGTATGAGTGCCATCAGCTGGAATCTACGTGACTGCTGCCATAGCAGCATCAGGACGAAGAGGGTCATCAGCACTCCTGCCAACAGGAGATATATACGGCTACTTGTGAAACCATACATGCCGATTCGATAGAGCGATCCAACCCAATACATTACGAGTGGAGGTATGGCAATCCATGTGAAATGTTTGTAGAACCAATCGAAATGGTGCTTGGTAAGTGCATGCTGAGCCAGAAGCCCTATCAATGCAACGGTAATGAATGCAGTAACCATCCACGCCACACCACCTTTTGGCAAATCCCATTCGATGCCAATCTTGATGAAGTAAATGTAGAGAATCAGCGTGTAGATGATGATGGCAGGCGAGAGGATGTAGTTGATGATGATATTCACCATCTTGTTTGGTTTTTGCTCCTCGTCCTCCTTCTGCGACATGAATGTACAGCATATCTGAGGTGCAAGCACGAGCCATACAAACATGAAGATATATAAGTACAGACTACTCCATTGGTCTATTCCGAAGATGTATAGGAATGAGATGACTATCAAAATGATTGTCACGAACAGCACTCCTGTGATAAGTACACCAAAGAAAAGTTGTGTCACCACATGCAAAGTGTGCATGCAGAATGACTGATTGCTGAGTTTACGGGTACCAATGACGAGCAAGATGGCGGCTACAATATATGTCATTCCTACTGCATCTACGTTGAAGAGCCCATTCCTATCGAGCAACAATAGCGGAATGAATAACAGAGCAGAAGCGTAGTAGGCCCATCGATTGACCTTACCCAGCCAATAAGTGAGTGAAAATAAAGGAATGAACCACGGGATAATCGTACTATGCTTATCCCATTCTATTGTCTGGCCAAATAATGTCCATGTAGAATGTTCATTCATGCAGACACTCATCACAAAGAATACGATGCCCATGAACATCTCAGCAGGGAAGTTCTTAGGGCTACGCAGCAGTTGCTGCAATGATTGTTTCAACTTAACCATATCATTTACCATTTATTCATTTACTATTTAACCATTTACTATTTAACCATTTACTATTTACCATTTACTATTTACCATTTAACTATTTACCATTAATTTTTACATTTTATCATTTTTAAATTTTTACATTTTCCCTAGAGGGGGTCTGTTTTCACTTTTTGGGGTCTATTTTGAAGGAGACAGGTAGTGTGTATCTCACATTCTTTTTTTCTCCTCTATGCGTTCCTGGTTCCCAATCAGGCATCGCCCGGACAACACGCAGAACCTCTTCATCGAATGCAGTGGTGAGGCCCTTTATGATTCTTGGCTCATGGATCTTTCCTTTCTTATCAACGATAAACTCTACCACCGCTAAACCTTCAATTCCTACTTTCTGGGCATTCTCTGGATAGTGGGCATTCTCAGCAATGAATTTCAACATGGCTTGCTCTCCTCCTGGGAACTGCGGCATGTTTTCGCATATCTGAAGTATCTCTCCTTCGATTGAAGGACGGTCTTTTGTGGAAGTGGTTGCTGTATTAGTACTTTGCTTCAAAACAACCTTCAGTTGCTGGCCGGTAATCTTGACCTTCCGAGTTTCATACCCTGGGCAATACACAGACAGGTAGTGTGATAAGTCTCTAACCCTTATTGTAAATTTGCCCTTAGCATTAGGTAATTTTTGAGCATATATTCGTTTTTCATCTCCCTCAACCTTCTCCGTGATGGTCGCCATGATGATTGGCTTACCTTGTTCATCTACCACAATACCTGATATGATGTTTTGGTCTGGTTTTATAACAATCTTTTGCTTTTGGCTTATCTTCCTAACTTTCTCAGATTTATAGCCAGTATAGGTAGCTCGCACAATGTGTTCTGAATCCAGCATGCTGAGCGTGAAGTTTCCGTCATCATCAGTCTCTGTTTTCTTTGCGATTCTTCCATATTCGTCGATTTCAACAATAGATACCTTCTCCATTGGCTCTCCATTCTCGTCAACCACCATGCCGTTTATAACAACTTCTGGTTTGACGTCTGATGCAGAATCGGTTTTCTGCATTCGAATATTATAGAAGGTTCGTCGAATCGGCTGGTGGACTTGTTGATGATTTGGAGAGGTGATTAAGAGCTGATTGTCTGGATTGGTGACCTTCAACTGGAATTCACCGATTTCGTTTGGCGAAACACTTTGAATGACAGTCTCGTTGTCTTCTTTCACTTCAGAGATGGTTGCGTTGACTGGGCCATCATTATCGTAGAGATGTCCATAGATGATTTCTCCACTTTCGACTTTCGGAATATATCTGTTCCTCACACCAGACACAATCTCTATCACGCCGTTCTCTCCCCTACTGCCCCATTTCAAGGTTGCTGCAGTAGACTTGAGAATGGAGACGGACTCAATTCTATCAGCAGGAATGTTGATTACCTGAGAGATGTACTCTTCAGGAATCTTCTCATCAATTGCTTTTTCGTCGATACTGAATGTCCAATCCACCATTTTACCATTGAGAACCCACAGAGGTTGAGCTATAGAAGGAACCTCTATGGCCTCCTCTACAACAGGTGAAGGATCTATGGGATTTGCTGGCATCAATTCTTCCAAGTCACTCTCGCTGACGGCATCAGCTTGCTCAGCGAATTCAGGTGTGGCAAATGCAGCAAGGGCTACAACTACCACAGGAAGCAGATAGAGGGCTTTTGTACAACTCCAACGATTCGTTTTCTTTTTCATCATCATCTTAATTCTATTTTTGAGTAAATTGTGATTGAAACCATTGGCAAAAGCGTAGGAACTGGTACCAATGGCTTTTCGTATAAGCAGACTTTGATAGTTCTGCAGGGTAACTCCTTGACTCAACACCTCGGCATCGGCCTCGTATTCATGAACTTCACGAAGGGAGTAGTCGAGCATCCAGATGCAAGGATTGAACCACTGAAGCACTTCGACTGCAGAGACAAAGAGGTTGTCCCATGAATGGTGCAGACGGATATGTGCCCGCTCATGCTGCATCACAGAGGGGTTCGTCCTGTAGTCTTCATCAGTAATGACGATGGAGTTCATCCAACTGAATGGACAGACTTTGTCGAAATGTCCATAGACCGTAATGCCGTCTATCGTATCTTTCCATAGACAATTGGAGGGGATGTAGCGATGCAGACGGATGAGCTGAAGGGTTTTCCAACCCAAACACACCACTACACCTATTATATAAATAAGGATCAGGATGGAGGGCCAAGAAAGACCCACCCCCTTCCCCTCCCTGCGAGGGAGAGGAGTAGAAAGAAACTCACCCCCATCCGGCTCTTCAAAACCTACCTTTCCTTCTCCATCAAGGGAGGAAGCATCAGCGGAGTAACCACTCCCCACCCTTACAGGGAGGGGTTGTAGGGGGAGGGTCAACTCTTCAAATTCTTCTTCAAAGCTCTCAATAGGATTTGGAATCATCTCTCCTTGAGGGAGAAATGAGAGGGGTTTCATGAGCGGTAACACCAACGAAAGCATCACGATGCCGAGCAACAGTACACGATTGAACGCATGAAAGGTATTACGCCGCATCAGAAGCGTGTAGGGCAAGTATAGCAGCACCAGACAGATGGCGGACTTGATGGCATATATGGTAAAAGATCCCA
>CADBSN010000132.1 GCA_902797255.1 uncultured Bacteroidales bacterium
CCACAAACAACGTGCTGTAAATCTTTAGCTTCTTAGTCATAATCAATAATACTTTATTGTTAAACGATAAATAATTTCGGTGCAAAGGTAAGAATTATTTTTTAATCTCCAAAGAAAAACGAAACTTTTTTATCGAAAAACAATAAAATTTTTGTGTTTGGACATAACCCCCCTGTCTTTTAGGTGTCCTCTTGAATCATAAAGTCCTTATTTGTTTTCTGAAGAAAAGTTGGTGGACTTGATATTTATTTGTACCTTTGTACCGAAAAGAGTTATCAAAAGGAGAAATGAATGCAAGCATTATAATGATAAGGTATACGTTGCTGTACCTTTTGATAGCCATAGCGCAGAGTGCTGAGGCTCAGGAGCGATTTATAATGCCTGCGGCACTGAAGGTTGGCGATACGATTGCGATTGTGTCGCCATCGAGCACACCAGATTCCATAACGGTAGCCAAGGGCTGTGAGACACTCCGCAAGTGGGGTTATGTGCCTGTGGTAGGTCCTCATGCGCTGAGCAGTTATCACGGCTTTGCGGGTACGGCTGACGAACGGGCGGCTGATGTGCTATGGGCATTGAGAGATTCTACCATCAAGGCGATCATGTGCAGTCGTGGTGGTGATGGAGCCGTTCAGGTTCTGCAGCGCATTCCTCTCAATGAGTTTCGCGATCATCCTAAGTGGATTTTGGGTTTCAGCGATGCGACGGCCTTGCATAGTGCTGAGGTATCGGCTGGTGTGATGAGCATCCATTGTTCCATGTGTGACGGGATTTCCGCCAAAGGCGAGCGTGACTCTGTGAATGCGATTCTTCAAAGACTGTTGCAGGGCGAACTCCTAAGCTATCAGGTATCGGCCCACCCGTTGAACCAGGCTGGTGAGGCTGAAGGGATTCTGGTTGGTGGCAATCTCTCTGTGCTTTGTGGCCTGGCTGGTTCTGAGTACGACTTTCTGAATCGTGTTGAAGAAGGCCAGATTCTCTTTTTCGAAGATACCGGCGAGGGGATGTCGAAGGTAGATCGTATGCTCCATCAGTTGGAAATCCGGGGTATTCTCTCGCAGCTGAAGGGTATCATCGTAGGCCATTTCTCGAAGTACAAAAGTCAGGAGAACGTGTTTGCCGATATGTATGAGATGCTTCACGAGTATCTTCAGCACTACGACATCCCTGTTTGCTATGACTTTCCTGTGGGCCATCATAGTGGCTTGAACTATCCGATGGTGGAAGGTAGCAAGGTAAAACTGATAGTGGGACAAGATGGGACAAAGCTGGAAGGGTGCCTTGATAACTAAAAAGCTGGTGGAACATTTTGTTCCACCAGCCTCTTTTTTACGCTGCCTGCTTCTGATGCTTGGCCAGGAATTGCGGGCTCTTGGTGTACTGCTGGGTGGCAGGGTTGAAGGTACAGTAGCCGCGCTGAACCCATTTGCGGAGCAAGGCTGAACCATCGCCCTTCATGCCCTGTGCCCGACGTACGGTGTTGAGGTCGTCGAGGGTGAAGACATCCTGCAGGAACTCCATCAGGTTGCGGCGTCCAGGTACCATCACGGCCTTGTCGAGATCCATTGCACGACGCATCTTCTCTCCGAATATCCACATCTTGCACCACATGTCGTAATGGTAGGACCAGCGCACGAAGTCCTCAATCTCCTTACACCATTTCTGGCCGTTCAGGATGTAGAGCACCATGCCGCGCTTGAAGGCCGAGAGGGTGGCTCGGTAGGAGAGTTCACGATAGGTGTCGTCGTCGGCAAGCGTTGCATACTGGCGATTCTCCTCAATCATGTCTGCTGCCAGCTTGTTGGCTTTCTTGCAGACGATGAGTCCCTTGGCATCGTTCAATGAACTCACGAACTGCTGCACCTGCTTCTGGAACACGTCGTCGTAGGGGCCATAGACGGGCATTCGGTCGTCGTCGGAATAGATGGTGCAGAAGGAGATGCGTGACAATGTGCCGTCGAGCATGGCGTCGCTGAAGAATCGGCGGCACTTGCCAGGCGTAGTGCTGGCATTCCAGTTCCAGCGCACCTCAACACATTCCGATACCGACTTGGTGCCTACACGTTCCTGACCATACTCGCCGCAATCAAACGCCAGGCGCAGAATCTCGGTCACGTTGTTACCCCTGCCGTTGGTCTTCAGCTGGTTCAACAGCCCGATTTCGTCGAGTCGGCTATAGAGGAACCGTCCGCCGGCATCGGCCATCAGCTGAACGAAGGCCGCAGGCGTCATGTCGGACTTCACCCACTGCACAGCCAGGCCTTTGGGGCGCTCAGGCTTCTGCTCGTCAGAGGGGCATGTGTCGTACTGCTCCTTGTACTCCTGCATCAGCTTGCGGTTCTTGGCGTCGCTCTCCTTGATATCGGCCATAATGGCGTTGATGGGCTCGTTGACGCACGACTTACCGCTCGACATCTCTGCTACCAAGGCGTTCATGAAGGTGGGTTCCACGAGGGCATTGTCGTTGTAGCGGAACTTCACACCCCTGCAATGAGCACCCAACGAGGGGAATACCCCCATTGCGACAGCAGGCTTCAGATGGTCAGGCACATTCTTGGTGATGTACTTCATGAACTTGGTCAGTTTCCGAGGCATCACGGGAGGCTGGGGCGCGTGAACACCATTGGCCTCGATGGCCTCGTCCACTTGCTGCTGCTTACGAGCCATTTCCAAGACACGGTTTACCAGTTCCGGGACAGACTTGGTCTGTGGACGGTTGCAGGCCGAACGGACGGTCGACTGGAACTTCTGTTCCTCCTCGCCATAGCGGGGCAGCACCTTACTAATCCACTGCGGGTCGTCGTTGCAGACATAGCGCAGATGGCAGGCCATTGCGAAGATGAAGTTGTTGCGGGCACCCTGTGCAGGCACACCACCCAGCAGCTCCTCCATCGCACGGACAATCTGCTGGTAACTGATGCCGTTGAACGAATCTTCGTAATCGGTCTCGGCAGGCAGGATGGGCGCAGAAATAGCACTGTCATTTGTCCCATTTGTCACAGCTACCGATACCTCGCGCTCCTTGAACAGCTCCTCCTCATCGTAGTAGAGCACGTAGTCGCGGCAGACCACGAACGAGCAGCGAGCCAAGTCCTTCACACAGCCGTCGTAGGTCTCGTCGCCCAGCTGGTCAGCCATCCACTGCTGAGCCTCGGACAGCGACATGCCAGCAGGGATTTCGAACACCAGACGGATGCCCTCGCCGCTTGGCGAGACATGAGCCAGCGAGATGCCCAGTTCCGTTTCGCGGCCAGCCACCTTATTCATATAGTAGGCACGAGGGTCGTAGTCCAGATGGTCCACATCGTAGATAGACAGTCCGCTGGGCACTGCCGACTGGTTGTGACGGTAGCCGTCAGTGAACGAAGCATGGAAGCAGACCACAGGCAGGTTCTCCGTCTTGATCTGCGACTTGAGAGTTTCGAAGGCCTCACGCGTGAGCGTACCTTCTTTTACCTCCGCGAGATGCAGGGCAATCTCTTGGCAGGCGTTAAACACTTGCTGGCTATCGAGCGCAGCGTTCAGAAGCTCAGGCGTGCAAGGCACCATCTGAGCGGGTGTCATAATTGAATTACTGTAAGAAAACGTATCTTTTTTCATTGTTCTTGTTTTTTGTTGTTGTTTGAAATGTTGATTATTGGTGTCGTTGCGCATTGACGGTGCAAAGGTACACAAAATACAATAGAAAAAACCCCTATATAGGGGCTATACAAAGCCCTATATAGGGGAGGTTTGTTCTGATAATCAACGAGTTAAATCATCCGCGGAAGATGTCTTCTATCTCTTTTGAACGTGAAATAGTGTTGCCTTTCTCCAAGTAAGCATATTTCTCTTGAGCCAGATTCTTGATGCCCCACAGCTGCTCAAACGGTTTCCATCTTGCTTTCATTCCAATTGTATCGGTGAAAATATCTGCAATGTACATGGCCTGCTGACGGGTAGTAGAGGGAATCAGCATGTGTTTTTTGTCAACAAACCCCTTCTGCTCCAGCTTCTGCCAGTAGACGGCTGCCTTTTCCGACAGCAAGACGTTCTCTGTCACTGCGCTCTTTGCCGGCTCAACCAAGTTCTCTATCTGCCTGATGGGCTCTGTGTCGCCCTCACGGCCCCATTTCTTGATCTTGACGCGGCCTTTCAGAATCATCAGGACGATGCCTGAGAGCAACTGGAAGAGAAACTTTCGAGGCACGTGGTTGTAGTACACTTCGCGCAGAAAGTCCACGGGGTCGTTCTGCAACTTGTCGTAAAGCTGGTAGGGGAAGGCACGCAATTGCTGTTCCAGCTCGTCCAAGCGGTTGTCGTAGGTGTAGTGGCTGTTCTCCAACCCTTTCTTGCGCAATTGCCTGGGCAGTTCGATGAACAGGTAGCGGGCAACCTTGTCACGGTTTTCGTGGCGCATCAGCATACCTTTCTGGTGGCGCAGCTGGTGGGCTATGGCCTGCAATGACGCTTCGCTACGTTCAGACAACAGTTTCTCCAGCCGATAGCGTGCACGGGTCATCTCGCGGCTGGCATCATAGAGGTGCTCGGAAAGTAATTTCTCTGCCATCGATATTACGGCTTCGTCCATCCGGGAACTACTCTCAAGGGCATCCGTCAGGTCGGCTGTCAAGTCTGCCAACTGCTCCAGCTTGGGAGGCATCAGGGGCAACCCGTCGTAGTGCCAGTCACGATAGACGCTGTCGTCGAAAGGCTCATAGTTCCAGTCGACCCGCTCGACCTCTGCCTCGATGGTGAGCACGGGCGGCTCCGGATTGCTCTCAACGACCACGCCGTGCAGCCGTTTCTGTCCTGAGCCTGCCAAGGCCTGATACACCACATCGAGGTCAGGCACGGCTACATAGCCTACATGCAGCGCTCCCTCTCGGGCACGCACGGCATACGGGTCTTTCAAGTTCTCGGGCTGAGGCTGCATCGTCAGTCGCCTGCCAACGGCGCTGGCGGCATATTCCTTCCAGCGGTCGCGTACATCCCAGTGGTATAGTCCTACCACGTCAAATCTTATTTTCTCCATTGCGGCTACAAAGATACAAATTATTTTTCAAACCCTGTGACAATTGTGACAAAGGACAGTGCATTTTTTTTCTCAATAATTTTAAGGAAGGTTAATTGATAATACTAACTTTATAATTTAATAATATAAAGTCTATCACTTAACATGACTAACTCAATGACCTGGCATGGTCAACTCATAGAGTTATATTAGCATAAAAACGACTGTCCCAATTGTCCTAATTGTCACAGCCGTGTCAGGCTGCCAGAACCTTGACACCCTATTTTTTCATTTTCTTCAGTAATAATTTCCGGTCCAGAATCCGGTGTGTAACAAAGAGGGGTGGTATATCACGATGGATGGTCAGAACCCAGCTGTCGTCTCCGTCGGAGTGATAATCCACGCGGTCAGCATGATCACCCATGACTCGCACCATGTGCTCGTCGATGGCACGGCGGCCGCTGTGACGGACTGTCAACGTCATCTGCTTTATCGAGGCTGTCGCAGAGAATTGACATGGGCGGTCTTTCAACTCGCTCATGGTAATCTCTGCCAGTTGCTCTATAATACGTAGTGGTTCTTGGTCGGGTTGTTCGGCGATGACACGCTTCACAAACGACCTCAAGTCTTCGTAGTCTTCGGGCTGATATGTATTTTCTTCCTTCATAGATACTGCAAAGGTAGTCTTTTCTTTGATTTTAGGCAACTATTAGGCGCCTTGTGTCTGAATTATTGTTTGATTCCCTATAGTTTTTGTAAAATCTGAGAGTAAATTGTAAATTCTGAAAGACGCATTCAGGGATTTTTCGCAAAATATGCGTACCTTTGCACCCATGTACGAACATCAAGGACTACAGGACTTCTTTTTTATCACGCTCTATGGCTGGGCTACCTTACTAGCCGTATTGGTGTGCTTCTATTTCTTGTTTAGTCGTGGAAACTTATTTTCTAAGACTAATGTTCCCCCCAAGGAATTAAGACGATGGGCTGCAGCCTTTATGGCGTCAGTGGCAGCGAGCCACGTGTGGTGGTATGTGCTTGGCGTCTTTTTCCTCGTTGATGACCGTTTGGTACGCAATATCGTGGGAATTATGCTTGACCGTCTGACATTCGTTCCGCTGATGATGTGTGTGCTGATTCGTATGCTGCAGGATCGGCGCCGACCGCTCTGGCCCGTTGCTGTTGCCTTTGTGCCTATAGCCGTGATTGCTGTCTATTGCATCGTCACTCGCAATGACCAGTTCGAATTGGTGACAGAGTACTATAGTATATTTGTCGGTCTTGTCTTTATTATATATTATGTATGCGCTGTGCGACAGTATGGACATTGGCTTCACGACAACTATGCCGATCTGGAGCGGAAGGAACTGTGGCAGAGCCTGTTGTTGCTGGCCTGCATCCTGTTTATCTATATTGCCTATACCTCTAACGAAGGAGATATTGCCACAGAGTATCTGGCACAGCTGAACACGCTGATGATCATTGGCTTCCTGCTTTGGCGTGTAGAAACCTTGCAAACGCTTACCCCCATCCCCCTTGACCCCATCGTCGAGGAGAACGTAGAAGAAGCGCCAAAGGGTGTCAACATCGGTGCACTGCTTGAACAGCACTGTGATGCCAAGCAGCTCTACCTACAACACGACCTTACCCTACAGCAACTTGCCATAGCAATCGGCACCAACCGTACTTATCTTGGAAATTACTTTGTACAGCAAGGCATCACCTACAATGCCTATATCAACCATCTGCGCGTCGAACATTTCATTCGCATTTACCGTGAGAACAGAGCTTCCTCACGATCCATCACGGCTATACAACTCGCTCGGCAGAGCGGCTTCTACAGCTATAGCACCTTCAGTGTCGCCTTTAAGAAGTTCATGGGTATTACTGTATCCGAATGGATGAAGAGCGAGGAGTCGGCACAAAATCCGAGTATATGAAAAGAATAGGATTGCTGCCTCGTATTGTTATCGCCATCGTGTTGGGGATATTGATAGGAAACGTGCTGCCGGAGGGGTGGGTGCGCATATTTGTGACCTTCAACTACGTGTTCAGC
>CADBSN010000133.1 GCA_902797255.1 uncultured Bacteroidales bacterium
AGATACAAATTATTTCGCTTTGCGCAAAATGCTACGCCTCGAAAAAATCAAATACATTTGTTCTTTGCTCGGCTTAAACGCATTTTTGTCGATTTAACCATTTACCATTTATTTACATTTTAGTTTCTGGTTTCAAGTTCAAAGTTCAAGGTTCAAGTACGTTTTTCATTCGTTGAAGGTACAAATAATACCCACGAAATTGCACCTTATCATGACACGGTATTATCCTTGTGGCAAAGTCATTCATTCTCTTTTTTATCAATTCTTCATGTTTTTGAACATTTTTTCCTGCTCCAAGGCCGCCGTTTTTTGTAAATTATCTTATATTTGCAGTCGGAAATAGTCTATGAGATAAGAACTTTAACGATTGAAGATTTTTAAGTCAAATAAAATATGAATAGAAAACTATTAATACTAATGTTGTTGCTGCTAAGCCTAGGTGCTTCAGCACAGCAAGTGACAACAGGTATCGTCACAGATAAAGCAGGAAACCCAATATCAGGTGCACGAGTGGAAGTGAAAGGAACATCGCTTTTCACGACCACGGGTATTGACGGACGATTCTCATTAGAAACACCAATGAGGATTAGTAAAGTACGTATCAGCAGTGCTGGAATGAAGTCCGAAAATGTGAGTGTCAGTAATAACATGACAGTAACTCTTAAGAAAGGAACATTATGGAATGAACAGGCTATGAGTTACAGAATGTTCGTCAGTGCACAAGGAACGATTGTTAATAGTAAAGTGTCTGATCTCCCTCTTGGTATTATGGTTGGAATCGTTAAAAATATAGGTGCATATGGCCGATTTCAGTATAGTGGATGCCCTTCGACCATTGGTGAGCAGGATTTCAGCAATTATTCAGCAATGGGGAAAGGAACTCACTATTATTACAACCCCAATGTTGATATGTATAAAGACTGGACAGAATACAAAACAGGCTATCTCTCAATAACTGGAGGTGGTATTATAAGGTTAGGCTGTCCCATACACCTATATGTTGGTTCTGGCTACGTAGACCGCAAGGTGGTTATGAGACGTGGGGATACAGGCGATTACTACAAGGATACCAACACATCTATATCAGGTATTGCTTTTGAAGCAGGATTACTGTTTAGGATGAACCATTTTGTTATTAATGGTGGTAGTTCTTTCATTGGAAAGAGTATATTTAATGCCCATGTGGGAATTGGCTATAGTTTTTAATTTTATAATTTGAATACAACGATGAACAAGAAGATATTATCAGGCCTCATTTTAATGGCGTTAGTTTTGTCAGGATGCGAGAATCTTGACGATTTAGATTATCTGATAGAATCAACTCCAAGGGAAACGACACACTTTATTGAAGGAGACGAATATGATGACTATATTCCGTCATTGGTTCTTGGAACATACGCGCGCATTCCAATAAGACTTAATTATTCTTTTTATATTGGGACATCATCGACGTTTGATAAGAATAAAGTCAGGAAGATTACTAACATAATAAAGGTTAATGATTATGACGGGTATGTTGAGGTAAGTGATTTGAAGCCTAATACCAAATATTATTATTGGTGGGCAACGTTGAATGAAGTGGGAGAGGAAATCTACAGCAGGAGACCAGGGTCATTTACCACTAATAATTTTAATGCAGTTGAGGTGAAGACATCGGAATTGACACCTAATTTTATCACTGCAACGATGGAAATCACGGATTTCGACAAGCTTAATCTCATTTCATCCGAAGTCTATTTCGAATTAATTTCAAATGGTGAAACTCTTCGAGTTATTGGCAACCGTATAGAGGGAACAAATACATGGTTTGGATGTTTTATTGACCTAGAAAAGAATCATGCTTACAAGTTAATAGGTAATTTGGTGATAGAATTCTATAATTTCCGAAACAGAGGGAATTCTAATGCGCAATTGACTTTTGTAGGCGAAAAGGACATTAAGACTCCTGCCACTTTTGCTATGCCTAATATTGTGGATTTAGGACTAAGTGTGAAGTGGGCAGACTGCAATTTAGGGGCTTCACGCCCTGAACAGACAGGTGGCTACTATGTTTACCCATCAACATCGGTAGATGTAGCAGGCACCAGTTGGGACATCGCATACAATGCACTTGGGTCAGGATTCCGTATGCCAACGATAACAGAGCTTCAGGAACTAAGTAGTTACTGTTCGTGGAGTGCTGATGTGTTGAACGGGGTACAAGGAATGCGATGCACAGGACCTAACGGCAATAGTCTCTTTTTCCCTAATAAGGGATATTTTTCTTCCGCTTACGTCGCGAATGATACTCATCTTACTGCTATAGAGTATTATTACTATTCTTATGGTAAATATTTCTCGAATGGGTCTTATCAATCTTCGTTTGCTATCCTCAGTGGAAGCCATGAACGTAATTATTACTATAATGCATACGGTAGTCATCCTGCCTATCTTGAAAATGGGGAGGTTAAGGCGCATACGAGTTCGTTTGGTATGAATATCAGACCAGTGTATGTATATTAAAAGGTATAAGGTATGAAAACGAAATATGTAATTTTAGCATGGTTGTTGGTTACCTCTATGGGAAGCTTCGCTCAAAGCGATGAGGAGCTGCCGAAGAACTCGCAGGAACTGAAAGAGTTGAAGGCACAGGTGAAACTGGGCGACCTTCATGCTCAGTATCTGTTGGGCTATTGCTACATGACAGGTATCAGTGGCGTGGTGGCACAATCGCAGTCGGAAGGTAAGCGGCTCATCAAGAAGGCGGCAGATGCGGGTAATGCTGATGCATGTCGCATCATGTACAAGATGGATCCGCTGAAATACTACGATTATCGTGGAAGGGCAGAAAAAAGCTATACTGAGGATGGTGGTGGAGAGGCCTGCTATTACATGGCAGAGCTGTATGCGAACGACAAACGACAATGTCAGCGATGGCTGAAGACTTCATTGAAGAAAGGTTATGCCCGTGCTCGAACAGCTTTGGAGAGCATCTATAACAACGATTGGAGTGGTTCTGCTACTTCGTTCGAAAGTTGGGTGAACGGAATTCTGGCTATAGGCGAGAGTGAAGAGGTAGAAATACAGTTGGAGAAGCCCAAGGCAGAGATAACGTATATCAGTGACGTTGACCAGAACCTGCCTGAGACGAAACTGACTCGCGAGAACACGCTGGCAGTTGTGATTGGTAATGAGAATTATACAAATGTGGCACCTGTGCAGTTTGCGTTGAATGATGCCTCGATGTTTGCCGAATATTGCCGCAAGGTGCTGGGTGTGCCCGAGAAGCAGGTAATCTACTTGCCCGACGCAACTTATGGCTCACTTGTGGGAACAATCGCTGATGTGAAGAACATTGCCGAGACATTCAAAGAGGGTGAGCTGACCCTGATTTTCTACTATGCAGGACATGGTATTCCGAACGAACAGACAAAGGATGCTTATCTAATGCCGATAGATGCAGATGCTCAGAAGACGAATATATGCTATCCTACGGGCAAGCTCATCAATGATCTGGCTTCCACAGGAGCACGCAATATCGTAGTGTTCCTTGATGCCTGTTTCAGCGGAGCACAGCGAGGTGAAGGTGTGTTGGCAGAGAACCGTGGTGTGGTAATCAAACCGAAAGAAGTAGCGCCTAAAGGACAGATGGTGATGTTCTCATCCGCTATGGGCGATGAGACGGCATGGCCTTACAAAGAGAAAGGACATGGACTTTTCACTTATTTCCTGCTGAAGAAACTGCAACAGAGTGCAGGAGAGGTTACACTGGATGAATTGAGTGACTATCTCGTGATGCAGGTGCGTCGCCAAAGTGCCCTCAACTTGAAGAAACAAACGCCTACAGTCGTTCCTTCTGTGGCAGTGGGAGAAGAGTGGCGTGAGTGGAAGCTGAAATAATCTAGCAAGAAAATAGTATTATAAACTAGGACGCCTTGGAACAAGTCGATGTCAAATTCCTCACGAAAGAAGATTTCCGACAATAAAAATAACGTTTAATGTACTTACTTAAACGAATTTTTTGTAACTTTGCACCCTCAATTGAAAATAGTATATTAAAGGATGATAACAGTTTCGAATCTTTCCATTCAGTTTGGAAAACGAGTTTTATACAAAGATGTTAACCTGAAGTTTACAAACGGTAATATTTATGGTGTCATAGGCGCTAATGGTGCTGGTAAGTCTACATTGTTGAAAGCAATCACGGGCGAGTTGGAATCCACCACGGGTACCATCACGTTGGGACCTGGTGAGCGTCTGTCAGTATTGAGTCAGGATCACAATAAGTTTGACGAATTCAATGTGATGGATACTGTGATGATGGGTCACTCTGTGTTGTGGGGCATCATGAAAGAGAAGGACGCTTTGTATGCAAAAGAGGACTTCAGCGATGAGGATGGTGTGAAGGCTGCCGAATTGGAGGAGAAGTTCGCAGAACTAGGTGGTTGGAATGCAGAGAGTGATGCTGCAATGCTGCTGAGCGGTCTGGGCATCAAGGAAGATTTGCATTACCGTCAGATGTCAGAGCTGTCTGGAAAGCAGAAAGTCCGTGTGATGTTGGCTCAAGCCTTGTATGGTAATCCTGATAACCTGTTGCTCGACGAGCCTACGAACGACTTGGACCTCGACACAGTAGAATGGTTGGAGGATTATCTGGCGAACTTCGAACATACTGTGTTGGTTGTCAGTCACGACCGTCACTTCTTGGATGCCGTGTCTACACATACTGTCGATATAGATTTTGGTAAGATCAACCTGTTTGCAGGTAACTATTCATTCTGGTACGAAAGTTCGCAGTTGGCTCTGCGTCAGGCTCAGAATCAGAAGGCCAAGGCTGAGGAAAAGAAGAGAGAGTTGGAGGAATTTATCCGTCGATTCTCTGCAAATGCTGCCAAGAGCAAGCAGACTACCAGCCGTAAGAAGATGTTGGAGAAACTCAATGTTGAAGAGATTCAACCTTCTACTCGAAAATATCCAGGTATTATTTTCTCAATGGAGCGTGAGGCTGGCAATCAGATTCTTGAAGTCGAGGGTCTGAAAGCTGTAGATGAGGATGGAACCCTGTTGTTTGACAATCTGACATTTAATGTAGAGAAAGGTCAGAAAGTAGTGTTCCTCAGTCACAACCCACGTGCGATGACGGCTTTGTTTGAGATTATCAATGGGAATCGTGAGGCTCAAGCAGGTACTTTCAAGTGGGGAGTTACCATCACAACGGCTTATCTGCCACTCGATAACTCTGCTTTCTTCCAGAGCGACAAGAATCTGGTGGAGTGGTTGAGTCAGTTTGGCGAAGGTAACGAGGTGTTCTTCAAAGGTTACTTAGGTCGTATGCTTTTCTCAGGTGAAGAGGTATTAAAGAAAGTAAATGTGTTGTCAGGAGGCGAGAAGATGCGTTGTATGATTGCCCGTATGCAGTTGAAGAATGCCAACTGTCTGATTCTTGATACGCCAACAAACCATCTTGACCTCGAATCTATTCAGGCTTTTAACAACAATTTGCGTCAGTTCAAAGGCAATGTGTTGTTCGCCAGTCATGACCACGAATTCATCAATACGGTAGCCAACCGTATTATTGAGTTAGGTCCGAAGGGTAATATCGATAAACTGATGACCTATGATGAATATATCGCGTCAGATCAGATTAAGGAACTCCGTAAAAAGATTTGGGAGTAATTAAATCAAATTGTTTTTGTCGAAGCCTATTGGCAGTAGTTCGCGGGCGGAGTTGACGAAGTATGTTCCGCCGGTACCGTAGAGCATGACTTGTATAGGGCTACCAAACCGGTGCTCGGTCTCGAGCATTACCTGCCGGCATGCTCCACATGGACTGATTGGCTCTTTTGTGAAATTGCCTAAAGTGTCCCTTGCTGCTATACAGAGTATGCGAACAGGAACGTCAGGATAGCGTGAGTTGGCATAAAAGAGGGTAGTGCGTTCTGCACAGAGACCCGAAGGAAATGCACAGTTCTCTTGGTTGTTGCCTGTGATGATTTCTCCGTTATCTAGAAGGACTGCAGCTCCCACATGAAAATGGCTATACGGCGCATAACTCCTGAAAGTTGCATCTTTGGCTGCTTCCACTAGCTTTTGTTCTACCTCATTCAGCTCTTTCTCCTCTTTTAGGATGATATGGACGGATTTGACGATTTCTTTCATGTTATTGTGCTCACTTAATCGAACTTTGGTTTATTTTTGTTGCAAACTTACAAATTAATTCATAATTATCAATTATCAATTGTCAATTATTTATTATCTTTGCAGTTGAAAACAGAAAATAATGCATTTATGAGCCTTAAAACAATCAACAGACTGCTTTTATGTGGTATTTTGTCATTTGTAGGAATCGCTGCTAGTTCACAGACCCAGAACAAAGCATTCTTGGATTATATCAATCTGTACAAAGGTATAGCTGTGGAGCAGATGGAGAAGCACGGGATTCCGGCAAGCATCACATTGGCTCAAGGTCTGCTGGAAAGTGGTGCAGGAAGCAGCGAATTGGCAAAGAAAAGCAACAATCATTTTGGTATCAAGTGTGGAAGTAATTGGTTTGGTCCGACTTTTTCCCACTTTGACGACGGACGTAATGAGTGTTTTCGTGCTTATGAGAATCCGCGTGCCAGCTTTGAGGATCATTCACAGTTTTTGAAGAAAGAACGTTATAGTCGTCTGTTTCGATTGAGTGTCTTGGACTATAAAGGCTGGGCACGAGGTCTGAAGGCCTGTGGTTACGCTACCAGTCCTACTTATGCAGACCGTTTGATACAGATTATCGAGTTGTATGAACTGAATAAATATGATAGAGACCCAAAGGCTCCTTATGTACCAGAGCCGGCTCGTCCAACCGTGAATGTGGTGCTTAACACCCACAAAGTTATGACGAATAATGATGTGATGTGTATCCAAGCAAATAGTCAGGATACATGGGACAGCCTTGCAAAGGAGTTTGCCATTCCCAAGTATAAGTTGCTTGAGTATAATGAAGCCATCGAACAAGTAGTCATCAATCCTGGTGACTTCATCTACCTACAGAAGAAGCAGAAGAAAGGACATAAACACTTTGGGAAGAACTATTGGCATCATGTGAAGCAGGGAGAGTCGATGTACTCTATTGCCCAACTCTATGGTATGAAAGTCAGTAGTCTGTACAAACTGAATTACCGCGACGAAGATTATGTTCCCTTTGCTGGCGACTTGTTAAGGGTGAGGTAAATGGTGCTAGTTTGAAAAAAGTTTACAGGTTGTTAAATACAGCAAATGCTCTCAACGATGTTGGGAGCATTTGTCTGTTAGGGTTTTTGCTGTTGTCTCACTTAGCTGTTCTGTTCAATTTCCTCCTGCATGTCAATCAGATTTCCTGCTTTGTCCTTGAATTCGTACTGAAGGAAAGCTAACGATTGACTCGGAATGATCTTGAATCGAAGTCCATACTTTAAGTGCCATTTCATCCTCATAGACGGGAATCCCTGATTGATGTAGGCAAATACATAAGGATGGACAAACAATTGAAACTTCCTCATGCCAAGAATATTGACAATGTGATCGATTTTGCTCTCGATGATGTCTGTGAAAAGATAAGATGATTTGATGATTCCCTTTCCGTGGCAAGTCGGACAAGTTTCGTCAACAATCACGTCCATCGCCGGACGTACTCTCTGACGGGTTATTTGCATCAGTCCGAATTTGCTAAGAGGCAAAATGTTGTGTTTTGCCCTATCTGGACGCATCAGCTCACACATCTTTTCGTAGAGCTTTTGGCGGTGGTCGGCTGTTCCCATATCGATGAAGTCTATCACGATGAT
>CADBSN010000134.1 GCA_902797255.1 uncultured Bacteroidales bacterium
ATTGGAGATGTATCGGAGATATGATAGAAAAGAAGAGGGGAAGTGAGAGGCTTGTAGTTTACGGATTTTGGTTGACACCCTGACGTAGTATTTAAACAAATGTAAACAGACAATAAATAAACGTAACGGGGCAATAAAACAGACAGGATTTCGTTTTATAATATATAACTGCAATCGCATACAATCAAAACTCTAAAACCCTAGGAATCATGAAGAAATGGATGATTAAATTCTGGTACGTACAGCCCATCCTGTTGATTGTGTTCATGCTGATTTTATGGGCTTTGTTGCTTAACGAGCCAACTGTCTGGGAAAAAGTTGTCGGCATTCTGCTGCTACTGATAATGATTTCGCTACCCGTTTCATGGGTTGTTCTGTTGATAGACAATAAGTGGGGAAAGGCTCTCATATCCTTTTTGGCGACAGTTGTGATTGGTTGCGTCTTAGGATTCTTCATGTTTTTCAGCCTCTTGCTCGACGCCATGTTCAATCCTCATCCCGACACCTTCGGCAAGGCACATCCGATTCCTGCCGGACTGGCATACGAGCTGCCCCTTCCGCCAGACTACTCATTAGAGTTTAGTTTTCTTACCGATTCAACCGAACTGGATTCTATTCTCGCCCAATCGGATTCTTTATGTACAACGGAACCGGTCGACAGCCTTGATGCCAATACTTATCTGACGATTCGGGATGGTTCACAAGGAGGAATATATAGGTATGACTTCTATTACGGTCCGCTGTCAGCTGGCGAGATATATTTGAAATGTTATGAGGTGACAGACGACTATCGGCTTTCGGAAACCAGACTAACCAAAGCAAGCAGAGTGAAATTCGACACCACGACATCGTTCACGAAACTCGTAGACAAGCATGAATTCACCATCTACGAAGGCGATTGGGGCGATTACTATGCTGCCCGCATTGAAGTGTGGTACAAGAACGCAGCAACCAAGGAAGAAAAGAAACTGGTCGAGAAAGTGTATCGCGTCGAGGGTTGGATGAGATAAAGAGAATGACTGCTATTGCATACAATCAAAACTCTAAAACTCAAGAATCATGAAGAAATGGATGATTAAATTCTGGTACCTGCTGCCCATCCTGTTGGTGGTATTTATACTTGCTTTTTATGCTGAGTTTGCTTTGGAGCTTTCAAAAAAGAATGTGCCTGCGTTCGTGGAATACACAACCGCCATTATCGTGCTGCTGATATTGATTGCGTCGGTTGTTTCGTGGGTCATTCTGCTGATGAACAAATCGTGGTGGAAGGCCATCATCTCGTTTGTGGCAACCGTCATCATCGTTTCGATAGCCTTGTTTCCCTGGTTGCCAATAGCTATCTGACCCACACCTTATATATATAATACTTGTGCACGCCACCGGATTATTTGGGCAGGAATTTGGAAATATTGTAAACAAAAAGCACATATTCGGCGCTATTTTGCTAACTTCACTTTGCAAATTCAACTTTTTGTTGTAACTTTGCAGTCAATAAACGCTGCGAAACTCTATAGTTCAACAAGTTAAGTATGCTTTATTGCGTTTACTTGACCGCAGTATTTATCAGTAGAATCCAGACAATTAACGTGTAATAATAATTATAATCCAAGAAAAAAGAAATTAACATGGAGTCGTTTTTCCGCACGCACAAGTACTTAGTTGAACATCTTGATGCTCCCGTTCGTCGTGATTTAATGGACGAAATCGATTGGAAGAAGCGTATGATCGGTATCAAAGGCGCACGAGGTGTTGGTAAGACCACATTCCTGCTTCAGTATGCGAAAGAGCATTATTCACCGGACGACCACCAGTGTCTGTACATCAACACGAATAACTTCTATGTGCAGAACATCGGTATTTCGGCCTTTGCGGGTGAATTCTATCACAATGGCGGCAAGGTGTTGCTTATCGACCAAGTGTTTAAACAGCCTGATTGGAGTAGTCAACTGAGAGAGTGTTATGACCGTTATCCAGGTCTGAGAATCATCTTCACTGGTTCATCAGTAATGCGTCTGAAGGAGGAGAACCCAGAGTTGAACGGTATCGTCACTTCGTACAACCTTCGTGGTTTCTCATTCCGCGAGTTCTACAACCTGCGCACTGGCAATTACTTCCCTGCTTATAAGTTGGACGACATCATCAAGCACCACAAGGAAATTGCTCAGAAGATTATCTCTCACGGCAGTCCTCGCGAATATTTCTCCGAGTACCTGCACCACGGATTCTACCCATTCTTCTTAGAGAAGACCAACTACTCTGAGAACTTGCTGAAGACCATGAACATGATGATTGAGATTGACGTGCTTCAAATCAAGCAGATTGAGTTGAAGTATCTGGCCAAGATCAAGCAGATGTTCTACTTGCTGACCAACAGCGGCAGCAGTGTACCAAATATCAGCCAGCTGGCTCAAGAGTTGGGCATGTCTCGTGCTACAGTGATGAACTACATCAAATATTTGATGGAAGCACGATTGGTAAACATGATTTACTCAAAGGGCGACGAATTCCCAAAGAAGCCTGCACGCGTGTTGCTGCACAACTCGAACTTGATGTACAGCTTCTACCCACAGCGTTTTGATGAGCACGACGTGCTGGAAACCTTCTTCTGCAACACAGTATGGAAAGACCACAAGGTAAACAAGGCAGGTAATATCTGCTCATTCCTCATTGATGGTCAGCAAGAATTCCGCGTCATCGAACACGGCACCAAACTGAAGAGCAAGTCAAAAGTAATCTTCGCTGTCAACCAGATGGAGTGTGGCGAAGGCAACCAAATACCTCTTTGGCTCTTCGGATTCCTGTACTAAGTAATGTACAAAGTAATTAATAATAGATATATTTAGTAACACAAAAGAAAATGGCAAAAGCAAAGAAATTCATTACCTGCGATGGTAATCAGGCAGCTGCGCACATAGCTTATATGTTCTCAGAAGTAGCTGCAATCTACCCTATCAC
>CADBSN010000135.1 GCA_902797255.1 uncultured Bacteroidales bacterium
CATAGGACGATAAATGAAATATTGACAGTACAAGGAATCCTATATCGGCGTATAGCAATTATACTATGCATACTCTCAGTTCCCATTTTAATAGCCATGCCCTGGCTTTTCCCCTCGACGGAGTGTGGGTTGCCATATGTCTATTTGGCATACGTGGTTTTTCTAGGCGGTTCTTTAGCGGGTTATTTGTGGAACTATAGACAAGTGCTCATTGGTGCTGACCAGAAGAATTTTAAATTGATGCCTTGGATTCATGTCATCAGATACGTGAAGATTTTCCTGCAGATTTTTTTTCTTCTCTTTACCAACTTCGGTATTTGGGCTTGGATTTTGCTGGAGTTAGTTGGTAGTATTTTTTCAGTGCTTGTCATAAACTGGGTATTGCGGAAAGAATATCCATGGATGTGTTCTGTTAATGTACCAGCGAAGGAGCTGTTGGCAAAGTATCATATACTGATGGTCAAAACCAAGCAGATTTTCATCCACAAAATAGGACTCTTTGTCTTAGAACAAACTGCACCTTTGGTTATTTATGCTTTAGTATCACTCACGATGGTGACATACTATGGCAACTATATGGTGTTGATTGGTTATACGACGACATTAATGAATGTGATTTTTGAAGGGATGGGAGCTTCTATTGGTAACTTGGTTGCCGAAAACAACAAAAGACATACTTTGGATGTGTTTTGGGAACTATTTACATCACGATTTTGGGTATCGGCACTTGCATGTTTCGGTCTATATTTGTTTATGTCACCCTTTATTACAGTCTGGATAGGTGAAAAGTATGTGATGGGTGATTTGACCTTAATTCTGATGTTGGCAACCATGTTTTTGCGTCTTACACGAAGTGTTACTGATTCATTTAATCATGCATATCAACTTTTTGGTGATGTGTGGGCACCAGTTGTTGAGGGTATAATTAATATTGGATGCTCCCTATGGCTTGGCTCAATTTGGGGGCTGAACGGTATTCTGACGGGTGTCGCTTTAAGTATGCTAACAACAGGGCTATTATGGAAACCGTATTATCTATTCAGCAGAGGACTTAAAACACCGACTAAGTTCTTCTATTATCATTATGCCTTGTTATCGTTGGTTATTTCATTTTCAATAATTGGTAGCTTATACTTATTCAATTTCTTGATGCCAATTAACGGTCAAGGAGTCGCCTACGTATTTATTCGTCAATCAGTTGTATTTATGTCCTTCTTCTCGTTATCCTATTTGTTATTGATGAGCACAACAAGTAGTATGAGACGATTCAATAGTCGGATTGTTGGTTTGATTATGAAGAGGTGAAGATGTTATACTTTGGAAATAATCATTTGCTGAATTCTCCATCTGAAATTCTTTTTGGCTGCAATAAAACAAATGGGAGGCATTAAGCATAAAATAAACAGAAAGCGATATATGGTAGTGTGTGATCTATATTTTAATGCGATAGAACATACATTCTTCCAAAAATGAAACCATAATTGTAGAGACTTGAGGGCTTTTAACTCAGCGGGACAACTGAGAAGATTTATGGCAAGATACTGGCGTTGGTATTTATTTGAACCATTTTGTTCCATATCTTCTAAATAGCGCCATGATGTCCATACGCGTGAGTTGTACCATCGAATATGATTTGCTGGCGAGGTCATCATACTTCCTTCATTGATGTAGTAGACATATAATCCCGAATTACAGAATGCTGCTGCGCGTACATGTTTGGCCATAAAATAACACCAATACATGTCTTCTGTGAAATATCCCTCTGGAAAGAACAAGTTATGTTTTAGGACAAATTCTTTCTTGACGAGACGATTCCAGGGCGCGGTTGTCGTCTCACTTAGTTGAATGCGATAGAGCTCTTCTTTGTCGTTTGTGTATTCTGGCATGTCGTGAGGAAATCCGTACGGACTAATATGACCATCTTCACTTAATGCATTGCCTTGGGCAAGATCAATGTCTGGATGTTTCTCGTATAATGAAAGAAGCGTCTCAATGCAATTATCTACAAGCGAATCGTCACTATCAAGAAAAAAAAGATACTCTCCTGTTGCCGCACGTATTCCGGTGTTTCTGGCAGCGGCAGCACCACTATTGTGTTCATGATGAAGCAGTCGGAAAGAAATAGGGCCATTATAGCTTTCCATATATTCCTTAGCCATGACAACACTATTATCTTTGCCACAGTCATCAACAAGAATACATTCCAATTCTTGATTGGTTTGTGCGGAAACAGAATCTAAGCAACGAATGAGATATTTTGATGCATTATAGACAGGAATAATAATACTAACTTTCATAAGCTATTTTTCGTGGGTAGTATGAATGAAATCTGTGTTCTTTCGATCTGTCAACCAACTGCTAATACTACGCACCTCAGTATCAAATGCCACGCCAACTTTTACCACTTTACGCTCATCAGTCGTATAGGGAATGGCATAGCCTTTGTCGTCAATTTGTTGAAGTGCTTCTTCTGCAGTACCACCTGCCTTAAGTTCAAAAACATAGATGGTGTCAGGCATCCATACCACCATGTCTGTTCGTCCACCAGCACACTTGACCTGTGTGCGAACATAGACGTTAAGCATAGAGAAAATCAGATACAACGTATATTCATAAAAGCCTTCAGCCGTGACAGCATTTTCTAACTTCTTTTTAAATCCCTCCACGTAAGGAATGCTGGCCAGATAGCTCTGCATTTCACGCATAGCCAAGTCAATATTTCTTTGCTTGAGAGCTTTCCAAAACTTCAGGGCGAACCCTGTTTGTACATCGCTGCTTTCAAGACCGATATACACAGGAAGCAGACCCTCGGTGTAGCCTACGCGCACTTCTCGGTTGGGAATGGAAAGCGTGTATATCCCACTGTCTTTATCGTAGTCTTTGATGGTGAGGTAGCCGCTCTGATAAAGCAGCGGAAGGGCAGTAGTCATTGCCTCTGTAGGCTTGTCGAAAGCTGTGGCAGGAACCTCCATTTTGTCCAGTGTGGTAATGTCAGTGCGGAAATGTAGCATCTGGCGGATGAGGAACATGGGGGTTCCGCTTTCAAACCAGTAATTACCCAATTTTGTGCTATCGAAGGCTTTCAAAAGACTGAAAGGATTATATACTTCCTCTGAATCCTCTGAGAAGTGATAGCCATCGTATTGCATTTTTAGCTTGGCGTGCATCTCGTCCGCACTGAGATGATTTTTGATGGCCATTAGCTCTATGTCTTCTTGCATTTGCTCAGAAAGTTCTTTCTCTGTAATACCACAAATAGCAGAAAACTCTGGCCACATGGTGATATTGGTCAGATTGTTGATTGTAGAAAAAATGCTGAGTTGTGAAAACTTAGTGATGCCTGTGATAAAGCAAAACTTCAGTTTAGGTTCCAGCATTTTTAATCGTTGGTAGAACTCCTGCATCACTTCGCGCATGTCAGCCAGGCGTTGGTCATCATGAAGAACATCAAGCAGAGGGGCATCGTATTCGTCTATGATGACAACGACTTGCTCCCCTGTCTGTTCGTAGGCTCGATTTACCAAGCCTGCCATGCGCATGCCAGGGGATGACTCAATGGGATTGGAGCCATATAGGTTTTCATATTCTTCAAGTAGACGGCCCAATTCGTCTTTGACTCCTTGTACATGCATGTGCTTCGCACCGCTCAAGTCAAAGTGGAGTACAGGGTAGTGTTTCCACTCCTTTTCTAATTCCATAATCTTCAGCCCATCGAATAACTCACTTTCTCCTGCAAAGTAGGAATGTAATGTTGATGACAACAGCGACTTGCCAAATCTACGAGGACGGCTTAAGAATATATATTTTCTTTTATGCTGCATCCACCACATCAAGTCGGTCTTGTCAATATATACATAGCCTCCTCGGATTATCTCCGAAAAAGTTTGGATTCCAACAGGATAGTTTCTTCTACGTGTCACCATTAGATTTGCATTTATTGCGCAAAGATACAAATTTTATTCGTAACGACCAAACTTTGTAGTCCTATAATTACTCATTTATCGTGTGAGGTGTGAATGAAATCCGTATTCTTCCGATCTATCTTTAGTATGTTGAGTGCCATCTTCCAAACCAGTGAAGGCAGAGAGAGGATTTTCCCGAAGACTGAATGGCTACGAAGTTGTTTTGGGGTAGCAATATAGAGTTCGATACAAACTGCCAAGAATAATAGCCACCATTTGATGCACCACGTCCGTGAGACAATAGTCATCAGAAGAGACATCCCGAAGGTCAAGACTACCAAAATAGAACGTGGAATCAATGTCTGCTGGATAGTCTTGTCAATGTAATCCAAGTTAAACGTGATGATAGCCTTTGGAATATAGGGTAGTAAGTTGAACAGGCTCTGAATCTGAGCTGTCATCCAACGAAGGCGTTGCTTCTGGAAATTATCCTTATTGCTGACTTTCTCGTCAAAGACATGAATGTCTGGCTCATAGTGAATATAAACTTTCTGCTTGAGTAGGAGCGCTTCCAATTCACGGTCTTCACCTGCTGTAGTCAGATGGTAGACGTTTTCCTTAAACCATTGGTAATCGAAACACATGCCAGAGCCAATCAGAGCAGAGGAGAGACCAGCCCGATTATGGGCCTTGCGGAATATCGTATTGTTGATTTCCTCGCTGACGCCATCGAGTACAGCAATGTCGTTATCGTTGTTTTTGGCACAACGGTGACATTGGATAGCCTTATAGCCTTTGGCACACTCCTCATTCAGCTTTTTCAGAAAATCTGGCTCAACGACATTGTCGGCATCGAGGATTATAACATAATCAAAATCCTCAGACCTCTGACCTCTGACTTCAGTCTTTTGAAAGTGGTCCATGGCATATTGCATGGCTTTGGCCTTGCTACTCTTTTCAAAGACGGGTTGGAGTAGGGTGATGGGGAGTTCTTTAAGCTTGTCA
>CADBSN010000136.1 GCA_902797255.1 uncultured Bacteroidales bacterium
CAAATATAAAAAAAATAAAGATCATTGGTCGTCAAGGTGCCATCATCTCTACTTTCAAAAAAGACGGGCACTTATATATGGCTATAGTCAATAAGGATTTTCTAAGCGATATGGAACTCAATATATCCGCCAAAAAGAATGTCACGATGATAACTAAGCAGTTAAAAGAGACCACTGTCAAGTCCAAATACAAGATAGGTGGCGGTGATATTCTTATATTCAAATTAAAATAAATCAACGATGACTATATTTATCAACGGACGGTTTCTGACACAACCCATGACGGGAGTTGAACGCTATGCCTACAATATATGCAAGGCCATGGCACACCTTCACCAACCCTTTACCATCGTTTGTCCCAAGGCACCTATTCATCAGGACTACGACGTAAGCGATATGACCATCGTTTACTATGGCATAGGAAACTCCCATTTCTGGGAGCAATGTGTACTGCCGTTCTTCTTTATTGGCAAGAAGGATTACGTAGTACTCAGTTTCACGGGTTTAGGCTCAATCTTTATTCGTCATAAGATTATGACCGTCCACGACCTGGCATTTCTAAAGAATCCATCATGGTATTCGCGTACCTATTATTGGTATTACAGGTTTATGACCCCCTTGGCAGTGAAGACTTCACAGCATATCTTGACAGTTAGCGAATTCTCAAAAAACGAAATACTTAGTTTCTATCCGTTTTTGAAATCAGAGGATATCAGCGTCGTCCATAATGCCATCGACTGCCAATTATTCAAGCCTCTACCGCCCACCATCTCCCCTTCCCCCTCAGAACCATTCGTTCTGTGCGTCTCATCCATAGACCCGAGGAAGAACTTTGCACGCCTAATAGAAGCCTGCCAAGGGCTAACTAATGCCAAGCTCTACATCGTCGGAAAATACAACCGTGTGTTCAGCCAGCAAATGCGGTTAGACACCACTTCTGACCACATCCATTTCCTTGGTAGAGTGAGCGACGAAGAACTTGTTCGCCTCTACAATCAAGCTGCCTGTTTTGTCTTTCCATCGTTATACGAAGGCTTTGGCCTGCCCCCACTTGAGGCTATGGCATGCGGCTGTCCCGTACTGGTTTCCGATATTCCCGTTGAGCGTGAAGTTTGCGGTGATGCTGCACTATATTTCAATCCATTTGAACCTTGTGATATTCTTCACACCCTTACACAATATCTAAGCAACACTGACGTTATAAAAGAAAAGATGCGCCAAAAAGGCTTTGAAAACATTACGCGATTCTCATGGGAGAACTCTGCGCAAGTGTTGATAAAGATTGTTAAAAAAAGTCGTTAATGAAGAAAACTATACTTCAAATAGCAAAATATTATTATCCTGTTGAAGGCGGCATAGAGACCGTTACCAAATACATGGGCGAGGGTCTCGCAAACTTCGAGAATGTCGTCGTATGCTTTAGCAAGGATGGGAGCACCCACATAGACACGGTTAACGGGGTGAAGGTTTACCGTATTGCATCATCCATGAATATCGCTAGTCAGGATATTGCTTTTTCATACTATCATCATTTAAAAAGAATCATTAAGGAGGTGCAGCCAGACATGATTCTGCTGCATTGTCCCAACCCCTTTCTATACCCCATCACGGCCAAACTGACACCTAAAAACGTTAAACTCGTACTATTATGGCACTCCGACATTTTGGGCAAAGGCATACTCTACAAATTGGTCAAGCAGTTTGAGAAGTTAATATTAAAGAAAGCCGACCTTATTCTAGCAACGAGCCCCAATTACATCCACCCATCTAGTCCTATTTACGACTATCGCAACAAGATAAAGGTGGTACCCAACGGCATCATCAAGGATGATTTTATATGGAATCCTGGCGATGAAATGACAGTAGAAGAAATGCGTCGGAAATAACATCATAAGAAGATTGTGTTCTGTGTTGGTCGCCATGCAGCCTACAAAGGAATCAACTATCTTATTGAAGCAGAGAAATACATCCAGTCAGACTGCGTCATTCTTATTGGCGGCCGTGGTCCAGAGACTGAACGGTTGAAGGCTATGTCTCATTCAGACCGTATCAAATTTATCGGACGTATTCCGAACGAATCTCTACGCTGTTATTACTACGCCTCCGACATTTTCGCTTTTACCTCATGCACCAAGCAGGAAGCATTTGGCATTGCACTGGCCGAGGCCATGTATTGTGGCAGTGTTCCTGTCACTTTCACTCTCGAAGGCTCTGGTGTCAACTGGGTTTCAGTAGGCGGTGAGACGGGTATTGAGGTACCTTTGAATGACGTGAGAGCCTATGCCGAGGCTATTGACCGCCTGCTTACAGACAAGGATTTGTACTTGAAATATGCCACTGCTGCCAAGAATCGTATCGTCCGTATGTTTACCAGCGAGCATGCCAACGCCCAAGCAGAAGAGATTCTAACACGATTCATTGACTAAGACCAAAATAGTTGCTCCTGATAATCCAATCAGACAAGAGTTTTATTTTTTCTATAGGATATTCCTTATATTTTACATTCAATAACGTATGACCTAGTCCACGCCATTCAGATCTTACGCCATAAATATCCAACAAAGTGGTATACACGTCCAACTGGTTGCAGGGACCAGTCCAAAAATTGTTTTTATCTATACCACCGTTGATGATAAATAACGGCAACTCATCACTGACTTCTTTTTCATCCATGTTCAAATATACAGGAAGGGCCTGATGGTCAGATGTAATCACGATAACGCTATTATCATAAAGCCCATGTTGCTTCAAAGCGTTGATATATCTTTCTATTTGCGCATCAGTATAATGGCAATCAATTAGATAATTCAGGTATTCCTCAGAATACTGTTTATCAGCAATCTCAAAGCCATGCTCCACGAACTTGTTATAAGGGTTGTGCATTGACATAGTGACAATGAGTGAGAAGAAGGGTTGCTCAGTGGTCGTTTCTGCCTGTAATGCCATTGTAAAAACTTGTTCGTCATTCAGATCCTCATGGCTATGCATCGCTTCGTTGCAGTTGAATTTAGAGTACATTTTCTCTATACCATATAGCGAGTTCATTTTATCCTGTTCCCAGAATGTGGGAGACGTGGGCACAATGATGTGTGAATGTTTCAGTCGCCCCACTTTCATCAATGTTGCAGGCAAACCATAGAAAGCCTTTTCCCTGGCAATATTGACAGTAAGCTCTGATTTTAAAGGCAACAAGCCCGCCATATAGACAAACTGGCCGTCAGAGGACATGCCCATCTCAATATTTGGACGCATGTGCCCGTTATAACATACCGTACTATCGCGTTTCAGTCTGTTCAGAAAGGGGGTAATCTCCTTGCCACCAATTTTCAAATCAGATGTTGCCGACAGGTACGATTCAACAATGATGAATATCAGGTTTTTCTCTCCTTTGACAGTAGGCACAGTCGTCGAACGCTCTTTGTAATCTGTATATTCGCGTTTAATTTCTGCTTTTTGGCTTTCATCCAACTCCAAATTTTTCTGGATGAAGTCATCGTAACACACCAGCGCCCGTCTTAGGAAACCACTACGGAATAACATATTATTAGGTGCCTGGGTATATTGCACCTTGATGGGGGAAAATCGTGTAATCGATATTTCGAAGTCGTGGTCATGTAGAAATCCCAATATCAAAACAACAGCCATAACGCACGTTAAGATTGCTCCCCACAACCATCCTATCGTCTTCAACCATTGAGCCTTCAGCTTCTCCTTATCACTGTTCACATAAAGCCAACCAAACACAGCAGCCATGAGGATGTAATATAAGTCCATCCAACGGAACCCCGTCAGCGTGCTACCTATCACATCACTATCATTCATATTCCCTATTTCCAGAATGGCTAAATCAGGAAGATAATGGTCGAAGAAACGTGAATATAGCACGTTGCAGAACGATAGCAATGCCGTCAGTACAAACGTCAGCAACAATGCCCCCTTTTTCCTGCCCATCGTAAACAGCAACGACAGGAAAAAGAAAAATGTTACATCTATAAGACATGAGAACACGTTACTTAATATTGCATCTGTCTTAAATGGATACTCATACTCCATCGTCAAAGCCATCTGTCCGTGCATAAACAACAAATTGACTACCGAAAATCCAAACAGCAACAAAAATCTCATATTCAGATGCTTCCACACCTTCTTCACTATATCATTCATTCTATATTCTTTTAATACTTGCCAGTCCCATTCCATATCCTCACCTTCGAAGCCAATGGGTATCTACCAACCATGCATCCTTGTTTTCGTGTCGCAAAGGTACAAAACAAAAGCGGAAAAAACAAATCTATTTGAACTTATCGCTCAAAGATCGCCTGTTATTCTTTCGTTTTATGCGCATCATAACATAATTGGGAAACTAATTTAAGTCACTGGCAGCACGCAATATTGGATGAAAAAGCAGGTAGAAAAAATTCATGTTTAGCATACAATAATAACACAATTTCTTAGTTATTATAATAAATTAATGAAGATTTGTTTATGATCATATATCTACTAAGTGCTTTTCTACTAAGCTTAATATGCGGGGTGGTATTTACGCCACTCATTCTTAATTTCTGCAAGCGCAAACGACTTTACGACATTCCAAATGAACGTAAGGTACACAAGAACGCAACACCAAGACTGGGTGGCATTAGTTTCCTGCCCAGTATGTTGCTGGCATCTCTTGTTACCATTATAGCCTATAACCACAACATTCATGAACAGCAAGTACAAGTCAG
>CADBSN010000137.1 GCA_902797255.1 uncultured Bacteroidales bacterium
GAGTCTGCCTGACTTGATCAACGAAGGTAACCTCGGACTGATAAAGGCTGCAGAGAAGTTTGACGAGACACGTGGTTTCAAGTTCATCTCGTATGCCGTGTGGTGGATTCGCCAGAGTATACTTCAGGCATTAGCTGAGCAGGCACGTATTGTACGTCTGCCTTTGAATCAGGTTGGATCGCTCAATAAGATTACGAAAGCATTGGCAAAGTTTGAACAGGAGAACGAACGTCGTCCTTCATCTGAGGAATTGGCCAGCATCATCGGATTGCCTGTTGATAAGATTGGTGATACATTGAAGGTACAGGGCCGTCATATCAGCGTGGACGCACCTTTTGTAGAGGGTGAAGATAACAGTTTGTTGGACGTATTGGTGAACGATGATAGCCCAATGGCTGATAAGACCTTGGTGAACGAATCCCTGTCGAAAGAAATAGATCGTGCTCTCGATACACTCACACCGCGTGAAAAGGATATTATTCGTATGTTCTTCGGTATCGGTACGCATGAGATGACGTTAGAAGAGATTGGTCAGACATTCGGACTGACACGTGAACGTGTACGTCAGATTAAGGAGAAGGCCATCCGTCGTCTGCGTCAGAATTCAAGAAGTCGTTTGTTGAAATCATATTTAGGATAAGCGTGATGGATAGAAAGCTGAGAATTGTGATGGTGTTGATGTTCATGCTGCTGGCAGGAACCAATGTGTATGCTCAAGAGGTTGAGTCGATGATCAACGACATGGCTTTGCGCAAACAGCAGGAGATAGCTGATAAGAAACTGGCTAAACGTCAGAAGGAGGAGAGGAAGAAAGCAGAGAAACTGGCTAAGCTTGAGCGAATCGACACAAAGAAGAGTGAGACCTACACAACTCCGGTGTATTTGTTTGGTATCTCAGCTCAGTTTGGTGATTCTGTTGTGTATGTGACCAATCTGCAGAAGTTGGATAATGCCCAGTTGACGAAGAAATATGACTATCTGGCTTACCGTTCTGATTATAGTAACCAGTTTCGTAAGTTTATTGTAGATACCTATCGGATGAAGCGCCCCGTGACCAGTGTGGTGTTCCATAAAGATAGAAAGAAAGCCTTGAAACGCTTCAACAAGATTATGAAGCGTTACGAGAAGTTTCTGCACCTGAAGCAGGTGACAGACGATAAGTTCCACTTCACTGTCGTAGACATCAACTAATTCTATATCCCTTTTGATGAAGTTCGTAGTTCGCATATTCCGTCTGGTGATGCCAGTTCTCCTAACAGGTATGATGCTTTTGGGTGTCGTTTCTTGCTCGAAAGACGATCCATCGGAGGAGAATGTGAATGATCGTTCTGTGCTGGTGTATATATCCGGTCAAAACACTTTGAAACCGAATATTGATAATGATATTGTGGAAATGTTGGAAGGTGTGGCCAATATGGGCGAACACGATCGCTTAGTGGTTTTTATAGATGATTATAACAAATCGAGAATCTACGAAATCAATCAAAATACCACTGCAACGACACAATATGATCTCACTCCTGTCTGTCAGTTCACAGATAATCTTAATTCCGCTTCTCCAGAGGTGTTTGATCAAGTACTCCGTTATTTCTTCAATCACTATCGGGCAAAAGATTATGGGCTGGTATTGTGGTCACATGGGTCTGGATGGATAGATGCTTCGAGCAGCGTGTCACAACGTCGATCATTTGCTGTTGATAATTCCTCAAGTGGAACAACTAGAATGCTGATTCCCGATATGGCTTCAGTGTTTAGTAGGTATCCGAAATTCGAGTATATTTTATTCGATGCTTGTTTTATGCAAACAGTCGAGGTCGTTTATGAGTTGCGAGCAGCAGCTAAGTATATCATCGGTTCGCCTGCAGAGCTTCCAGGACGAGGAGCACCTTATAAGCAGTTGATGCCTGCTTTGTTCCTTCACGACTCAGAGCATAAGATAGCGGAAGCTATCGTTAATGCGTATGGCTCTTATTATAATAATGTGTTAAGTAGTTCGGGTGGGGTAGTGTTGTCTGCTATCAGAACAGACGACAAGTTAGATATGTTTGTATCAGTGATGGCAGAAATGTTTGGCAAATACAGTTTCCTTGATGATACGAACTATACCGACTGTCTTAATTATTACTTCTATGAATGGAATAGCTATGGTTTTAATGCCTTTGTAGCCCCCGACTCATATGATATTCAAGGTATCATGAAGAAGGTGTTGACCGATAGCGATGATTACACTCGTTGGGAGAATGCCTTCTACATATTGTCTCCTTTCGCAAGCATCGGAGTGAATTGGTATAGCGCCTATACAAGTGCATTGATGCCTGTAAATAAATCCCAGTGTGGAGCAGTCAGCATGTATCTTCCTTTAGATCGCTACAAGAACGACGCTTATTTCGATTACTATAAAGAAACTCAATGGGGTAAGCTTTTCGATATCAAGTAAGGGACCCCCTCTGCCCTTTGGGCATTCAATGGCCTTTTCACCCCCTTCGGTTCCCCCGTTCTCGGGGGACAGCCCCCCCTCTATGGGGAAAATAAAGAAAACGATAACTTTTTGAACATCGAAAGACACTAAAGGAACGAAAAGTTATAACGAACACGAATCTCTCAAATTTATTTCACACGGAAATCTCAGAAATATTTCCAAAATAAAACCCAACCTTTGTTCTTAAACAAAGCAATCATCAATGATTGTCATCTGAAAAGAAAAGTATATGTGTAATTCGTGTTCGAAAAAGAAGATTTTAGAGTTTTTAGTGTTTTTTGATGTGAAAAGAATGTCATCTGTAAGAAATAACAATAAAAAAGGAAGCTCAAGTGAGCTTCCTTTTTTATTGTTCTCTTTCAGCTATGAATTAGAAGTTAAAGAAAAGACCGAAAGAAAGAGCCTGTGAATCAACGTTGAAACCGAATCTGTTGTAGTCGTCCTTAACTGAATAGTAACCAAGGCTACCGAGTTTAGCAACGAGGTTGAGGTTGTCAGCAAGTTCTACCTTTACACCTGGACGAACACCTACACCGAAAGCAGTTTCAGCATCCTGACCTTTGTACTTCTCGCTTCCGAAAGTTACATAACCGTCGATGAAGAACTTAGCGATACCTGCCTCAGCGAAAGTGTAACGAGCGTATGGCTGAACAAAGAACGTAGTTTTGTTTAAGTCCTTCGTACCTCTAATGTTGGTATCCAATGTAAGGCCGATAGCTGCAGCTACGTCTAATTTCTCGTTAATAGAGTAACCAATTTCAGGAGCAATTGTTAAATTAGTGTAAGTCTCATTGTAGCTGTCACCGCTATAAGCGTTGAAACCAAGTGAACCACCTGCCCAAACCTGAGCGTTAGCTGAAATTGCACATACTGCTACGATAGCAGAAAGAATAATCTTCTTCATAATTTTAAATAATTAAATTAATGTTTACGCGTGTGTGCGACAAGCGCACAAATTCACTTTACATTGTTTTAATTCTGCCTACTCTTTTTAAGGTTTTCGGCTTGCCCTTTTTATTAACTCGCTGCAAAGTTATGATGTTTATTTGAATTGGCCAAATAATTTTGTAAAAATTTTCACTTTCCTACACATTTTTTGTGTATTTATGCAATATTTTTTCTATTTTTAATACATTACAATGCACAATTATTAAAACTTAAAATTCTGTGTACGCACACAGCTGATAAAGCGTAAAATTAACCAACAAATGTAAATTTACTTTGGTTAAGTTATGAAAGGTAAAACTCTCAAATTAGATGCTTAAAACATTGTATTAAAAAATAAAAATAGCTTACACTTAGTCGTTCGCAGCTATAAAAATGAAAAAACTTTAAACTTTAAACTTTAAACTTTAAACTTTTTTCGTACCTTTGCATGCACAAAACAAAATAGACAATGAGTAAGCTCATCAAACCAGCCGGCTATAAGCCGCAGATCAACCCACTGGAAACAGAACAGGGTATTAAGTTAATTAAGGATTTCTTTCAGTCTAACCTGTCGACAGCCTTGCGATTGCGCAGAGTGACAGCTCCGTTGTTTGTTCTTCGTGGTCTGGGACTCAACGATGACTTGAATGGTGTGGAGCGTCCGGTTTCTTTCCCCATCAAGGATATGGGTGATCAGGTGGCAGAAGTGGTTCATTCGTTGGCTAAGTGGAAACGCGTGATGTTGGCGGAATACAAGATTCCTGCAGGCTATGGACTATATACCGATATGAATGCTGTACGTGGTGATGAGGAACTCGATAACCTTCATTCGCTTTATGTCGACCAATGGGACTGGGAGCGAACTATTAATATCGAGGATCGCAATCTCGATTTCCTAAAAGGAATTGTGGTGCAGATTTATGAAGCCATCCGTCGTACCGAGTATCTTGTATGCGAACATTTCACGCAGTTGAAGCCCTTTCTTCCTGAGACAATTCATTTCATCCATTCCGAGGAATTGCTGAAACTATATCCCAATCTCTCACCAAAAGAACGTGAAGATGAGATATGCCGTACTTATGGAGCTGTGTTCATTATGGGTATTGGAGGTAAGCTCAGCAATGGGGAAGAGCACGACCTTCGTGCACCCGATTATGACGATTGGACAACCGTGAACAAAGACGGTTATAAGGGACTGAATGGTGACATCATGATATGGTATCCTGTCCTTGGACGTGCAGTAGAACTCAGTTCGATGGGTATCCGTGTGGATATTGATGCCTTGAACCGTCAGTTGGAAATCACAGGCAAGCAGGAACGTAAGAACCTATATTTCCACAAAAAACTCCTTGCTGGTGAACTGCCACTCTCTGTAGGAGGTGGTATCGGACAGAGCCGACTCTGTATGATTATGCTGCAGAAAGCCCATATAGGTGAAATTCAAGCTAGCATCTGGCCAGACGCTATGCGGAAAGAATGTGCAGACTTCGGAATGCCGCTGATATAATGCATAATTCACAATTGACTACGTCGAACTAAAGTTTCACAATTCATAATTCCCTCTTGACCATTTAACATTTGACCATTGACATTTCATAATTCATAATAGATAATTCATCATTAATGAAAAAAATACTGTCATCACAGCAGATTCGGCAAGTGGATGCATACACCATCCAAACAGAACCGATATCGTCGCTCGATCTGATGGAACGAGCATCGTTGCGTGTGACAGACCGTATTTGTAATCTTTTTGATACAGACCGTCGTATCATTGTGTTTGCCGGACCAGGCAATAATGGCGGTGATGCTTTGGCTGTAGCCCGTATGCTGGTACAGCGGGGCTATCGCGTGTCGGCCTTTCTGTTTAATATCGGAAATAACCTCTCCATTGATTGTCAGACCAACAAGAACAGGTTGAAACCATGTTCCACAATTGATTTCCATGAAATCACCACTGATTTCGTTCCTCCAGTTATCACCTCTGACGATGTGATTGTGGATGGTCTTTTTGGAACAGGACTCTCGCGCCCGCTGATGGGGGGATTTGCTTCCGTGGTGAAATACATCAACTCCTCCGAAGCAACCGTCATATCAATAGATATCCCTTCAGGATTGATGACAGAAGACAATGCGACCAATGTGATGGCTCATGTAGTACAAGCTGACTACACTTTCACTTTCCAGTATAATAAGCTTGCGTTTCTTTTTGCGGAGAACGAGCATTATGTGGGGCAGATAGAAGTACTCGACATTGGTCTGCATGATCCCCTTTCTGAGATTACGATTACACCTTATTATTTATTTGAAGGAACAGATGCCTCTGCGATGTTGAAAACCCGTCCGCGTTTCTCTCATAAGGGAACTTTCGGACATGCATGTCTGATTGCAGGAAAGGAAGGAATGGGTGGGGCTGCCATCATGGCCTCCAAGGCATGTATGCGGAGTGGGGCAGGTAAGCTGACAGTTCATACTCCAGCCGCTAACCTGATTCCGTTGCAGATATCTGTTCCAGAAGCCATTCTCCATATTGAACGTCAGAGTGCTCAATTCACCACTCCGTTCGAGACAACCTCGTTTAATGCACTCGCTATCGGACCAGGTATCGGAACAGATGAGGCGACGGTGCGAGCTTTCTCTCAGCAACTACACTATCACCAAGGTCCGTTGGTACTCGATGCTGATGCGCTCAATATCCTTGGCGCTCATCCAGAACTGATGAACCGGCTCCCACAGGATGCTATCCTCACGCCTCATAAGAAAGAACTGCGAGGACTAATTGGGGCTACGTCGAGTAGTTATGAAGAACTGCAACTCACTCGCCAGCTTGCTCAGCGTCATCATATCTATGTCATTATCAAAGGAGCTAATTCTGCGATTGTAACTCCTGAAGGAGATGTGATCTTCAATATCACAGGTAATCCGGGAATGGCTACAGCTGGTAGTGGAGATGTGTTGTCTGGCATCATCTTGTCGCTGTTGGCACAAGACTATTCATCCCTTCAGGCTTCTCTCCTAGCTACCTATATACATGGTTTGGCAGGTGACATCGCGGCCTCAGACCTCACTCAGGAGAGTCTCATTGCTACTGACCTCATCGATTATCTTCCTAAGGCATTCAAAAGCATCATGTCTGCATAACACTGTTTGACATTTATTCATTTACCATTTTACCATTTAACCATTTACTATTTACTATTTACCATTTACTGTTTAACGTCTAGATTCTAGAGTCGAGGGGGCTCTTGGCCCTTGCTTCTTAAACTTCTTGAACATTGAACATTGATCTTTGAACTCTTCACTTTTAACTTATCAACTGACTTTAAACTATAAACTTTACACTTTAAACTTTATATTATTACATTGCTGCTTGCTGTTTCCGCCTTGATAAAAGATTAAACCTATCGCTCTTTTTTCTGTCAAATAAACAGATATAACATATAAACATAATATTTACTAACCATTAACATCATGAAAAACGCGTTTAAGAGAGAGCAGAGTCAAGCTTGCTTGAACTATGCCGAACGTGAGCATTTAGGGCGAAAAGCTAAAAATGCGTTTAAGTTGAACATAAACCAAATTTATTTGGAATTATTGAGGCGTAGCATTTTGCGCGAAGCGAAAACTGCAATTTGTCTAATGGCTTTCATGGCTATCACAGTCATGTGTAAGGCCCAAGAACTGAAACTCAACGACCTCGAATACTTCGAGCGTCAGGGAGTCAATGTGCTTGTTTTCAGTAATAGTTTTAACGGAGGTTTTAACGATGAGAAAAACTCCGGTATCGAAATCATCCATCATGGTGTACGTACCATTCAGGGTGGGGCCGTACGATTGAACAACACTCCTGAGCAATGGGACCTCGTACCCAAAATGATGAACCGTAAAGTGGATCGTGAGAACGGTAGTATTGAAGTAACAATGCGCTATGATGACTACGATTTCGATAGCCGAGCTGTTGTTACCGCCAAGGGAAAGGGTGTAGAAATTGCCGTATGGCTTGATAAGCCCGTACCCGAAAAACTGGCAGGCGAGGCAGGTTTTAATTTGGAGTTCCTGCCATCACAGTATTGGTTGAAGACCTTCATCATGGATGGTCGTCTGAACCGATTCCCTCGTTATGCTACCAGTTTGACAACGACTCGACCGAACAGTGAGAAACCTCGTCAGTTCAAGGGATTCAAAACTTATGATGACCGTGGAACAGACAGATTTGTCGATCCCTTACCCTTAGAGACCGGTCATCGTATCGTAATGGCGACAGACGATCCTGAACGTTTGATTAGCATCAGCTGCAACGATGCAGAGTTGAAACTCTATGATGGAAGGATGCTCGCACAGAATGGTTGGTTCGTGCTTCGTAGTGTGCTTCCAAAGGGGAAGACGGGGAAGGTGGTTACATGGACGGTGGAGCCTCATGCTATTCCGAATTGGATTAGAGAACCTAATATAGGTTTCTCGCAAATCGGTTATATTCCTGAACAACCAAAAGTTGCTGTCATCGAACTCGATAAGCAAGATAAAGTACAGGCTACCGCATCACTGATGCGCATCAAGGATGATGGTACGACTGAGCAGGCATTTAAGGGGCCTATCAAGTCATGGGGACCTTATTATAAATATAATTATGTGAAGTTCGACTTCTCCAGCGTTCAGCAGCCAGGTGTCTATTATATTCAATACGGGAACACTCGCACCAACGACTTCCTTATCGATGAGCATGTCTATGATAAGATTACTGATGCAACGACTGATGTATGGGTACCTATCCACATGAATCATATGTATGTGAATGAAGGCTATCGCACTTGGCATGGTGAGCCATTTAAAGAAGGTTACCTGCAAGCACCGCCTAGTGACCATTTTGACTTGCATAGTCAGGGTCAGAATACGGACACGAAATACAAACCATATGAACTTATTCCAGGCTTGAATATCGGTGGATTCTTCGATGCTGGCGACTTCGACATCGAGACAGGTTCGAATATCAGTGTTGTTGAGAATTTTATCCGTGCTTGGGAACTGTTCAAACCTCAGCGTGACGAAACGTTCGTGAGTCAGCAACAACGCTATGTCGATTTGCACCGTCCTGATGGCGTTCCGGATATCCTTCAGTTTATTGAACATGGAACGTTGAATCTTGTGGCACAAGCTGAGCAGATAGGTCACATGGCTCAGACGCTCTCGAACTCGATTCTCGACAACTACCACCATTTGGGAGATGCTGCCAGCATCACCGATGGGTTACATTATGACCCATCACTCAAACCCTATGAGGTGAGTGCTGACGGTAAGCGTAGCGGTACGCCAGATGATATGTGGGCTTTCACGAACCGTAACCTAAGTCTCGACTATCGTGCAGCAACCATCTTCGCAGCAGCAAGCCGTGTGTTGGAGGGTTATAACGATGAACTGGCCAAACGAGCACTCACTCAGTCGAAACGCCTGATGGAAGAAGCCAGTCGACCACAAAATAACAACGGTCGTAACAGGAACCGCCAGCAGTCAGATGGATTGGCTACTAATCTACAACTCTATGGGGCTACTCATGAGCAGCAATATCTCGACCGTTTTACCCAGCAGATTTGGCCAGCTCTCGACCGTAATGTGAACAATACCATACAGACAGCACTCGATGCCATTCCTTACATGGATGATGCATTCAAGCAAAGACTGCGTCCATACGTGGAGAGATATAAGGAATATATAACCCGTTTTGATGAACAGAACCCCTACGGAGTACCCATCGGATTGGGTAACTGGGCAGGTGTGAATGCCGTATTGAACTTCGGTATGACGGTCTGCTTCGCTCATATTTACTATCCCGACATTGTGCCAAAGGCAGAGATCTACCGTGTTGCCAACTGGCTTTATGGTTGTCATCCGTATCACAATTACTCGTTCGTAGCTGTTGTGGGAGCCACTCGCCCTAAGCAAGTGTTTTACGGAAATAATCGTGCCGACTTCTCTGCTATACCAGGTAATGTGGCACCAGGTCTTCTGTTCCGCAGGCCAGACCATTTTGAGAACTTCGACGATTGGCCCTTCCTCTGGGGACAGAATGAAGGTACCATTGCCGGTAATACCCAGTACATCATCTTTGGCTCTGCACTGAAAAATATCGTAATCCCTAAAAACAAATAGAATATGAAACGACTGACTATTATCATCGCATGCTGCATCCTGTCAATGAATAGTTTTGCACAGCAGCAGTTGGGGCAGCGCCCCCGTGTAACATCACCTGTCATCAATCAGGACGGTACTGTGACATTTAACTTCTACGATCCCTCGGCACAACGTGTCAGTATTAATGGTGACTTTGAAGAGATTCGCAACCAACGGCTTAACATGACCAAGCAGGACAATGGTGTGTGGACTGTAACCACTAGTGTATTAAATCCCGAACTATACTCTTATAGCATTAATGTCGATGGCCAACGTTTCATCGACCCAGCCAATAGTTATGTGAACCGTGATATTGCTACGTTGAGCAATATCTTCATCGTGACAAAAAGCACGGATGACAAAGGACATCTCTACGCCGTGAATAACGTGCCTCATGGCACTTTAAGTCGGGTGTGGTATGACAGTCCCACATTGGGGCAACAGCGTCGTATGACCGTCTATCTGCCTGCTTCATACGATGGTAAGAAACGCTTCCCTGTGATGTATCTACTTCATGGTCATGGAGGCGATGAGACAGCTTGGGGTGACCTTGGTCGTGCTTCGCAGATTATGGATAACCTTATCGCTGAAGGTAAGTGTGTGCCAATGATTGTGGTGATGCCTAACGGTAACCCGACATGTAATGCCGCTCCTGGCTGGTGGCATGAGGGGATGTATACGCCTGATGGAAATGCCTTTAACCAACGTGGCGCAAAGGCTTCGATGGAGGAGAGTTTCATGGATATCGTTAATTTCATGGACAGCCATTATATGACCATCGCTAAGCGTTCCGGACGTGCCGTCACAGGTCTTTCGATGGGTGGTGGACATACCTTTGGCATCTCACGTCTTTATCCAGATTCCTTCGACTATTATGGCCTGCAATCAGCTGCAGCACGTGTTCAGCGCAATAATGCAAAGTTTGAAGAACAGATGGCACGTCTCTTTGCCTCGAAGCCCAAACTCTATTGGATTGCTATTGGTAAGGATGACTTCCTGATGCAACAGAACACAGACCTGCGTCAGTACTTAGATGGCAAGGGATACAAGTATGAGTACTACGAGAACGACGGAGGTCATATCTGGCGTAATTGGCGTATCTACCTCACGATGTTTGCCCAGAAGATATTCAAGGATTGATATACAAAGACTAATACCATATGATTATGATGAAGACACAAATGAAACGCATGATTCTCAGCCTCATGGTCATGAGTAGTGCATCTCTGCTCACAGCACAGATATTACCTTATCTGAATCCTCAGCTTACAGCAGAACAGCGAGCAGACGATTTGCTGAAACGACTGACATTAGAGGAGAAAGTTCGGTTGATGATGGATACATCGCCTGCGATTGACCGCTTGCAGATACCGCAGTTCCAGTGGTGGAATGAGGCTCTGCATGGGGTGGGGCGTAATGGTTATGCTACCGTCTTTCCGATAACGATGGCTATGGCAGCTTCATGGGATGATTCCTTGTTGCACCAGGTTTTTACTGCTGTCAGCGATGAGGCCCGCGTCAAAGCGCAGCAGGCAAAGCAGTCTGGCAATATCCGACGCTATCAGAGCCTGTCATTTTGGACACCCAATATCAACATTTTCCGTGACCCACGATGGGGAAGAGGGCAGGAGACTTATGGAGAGGATCCTTTCCTGACATCGAAAATGGGTATTGCTGTGGTGCGTGGTCTGCAAGGTTACAGTTATGATGGTAAGCCGCTTGGAGATTACAAGAAACTGCTGGCCTGTGCCAAGCATTTTGCTGTGCACAGCGGACCCGAATGGAACCGTCATACATTTAATGTAGAAGAACTGCCTGAACGCGACTTATGGGAGACCTATCTGCCCGCCTTTAAGGCATTGGTGCAGGAAGGAGAGGTGGCAGAGGTGATGTGCGCCTATCAGCGGATCGACGGTCAGCCCTGTTGCAGTCAGACCCGCTATGAGCAACAGATTCTTCGTGAAGAATGGGGTTTCAAAGGGTTGATAACCAGCGACTGCGGTGCTATCCGCGATTTCCTGCCCCGTTGGCACAATATAGCAAAGGATAGCGAGGACGCTTCTGCTCAGGCTGTGTTGGCTGGTACCGACGTAGAGTGTGGTTCCGAATATCGTCATCTGCCCGATGCTGTGCGTCGTGGGGATATCAAGGAGGCTGATCTGGACCGTTCATTACGTCGTCTGCTTATTGCCCGTATGGAAGTGGGAGATTTCGACAGCGATGACCGTGTGTCGTGGACCAAGATTCCAACTTCGGCCGTAGCTTCGAAGGAGCATAAGCAGTTGGCACTTGATATGGCCCGTAAAAGTATTGTACTGTTAAAAAACAATGGTGTCCTTCCGTTAAACTCTCAACTCATTGTCATGGGGCCCAATGCCAATGACTCAGTGATGCAGTGGGGCAACTATGCCGGCTATCCCACAAAGACCGTCACAGCCCTTGAGGGTATTCGCCAACAGTTGGGCAATGTGCCCTATGTGTTGGGCTGTGGTCTGACCCGTAATGAAAGTATTGAGAGCCGTTTCGGACAAATCAAGTCACCACAGGGCAATGCAGGCTTGCAGGCTGTCTACTATAATAATACAGAAATGAATGGTGCTCCTGTTACGACTGTCACTATGTCTGAGCCAATCAAACTAAGTAATGGAGGCAATACTGTCTTTGCGCCAAGTGTGAATCTTGAGAATTTCTCAGCCCGTCTTGATGGTACCCTTATCCCGACCAGAGATGAAAAGCTTATCTTTACGATTAGTGGTGATGACAAGTTGCGTCTGTTAATAAATGGTGACACGATTGTCAACTACTGGCAGGCACGTCAGCGTATCCAACAGGCACAGCAGGAGATTGCCGTGAAGGCAGGTCAGCAATACCGTATTCAGATTGAATATGTTCAGGAAACAGGCTATGGAGCCTTGAATTTTGACATCCAGCACAAGGCTACACCTACGTCACAGGAGTTGTTAGCTCAGGTGGGAGCAGCCCAGACAATCATCTTCATCGGTGGCATCTCACCTCGTTTGGAAGGAGAAGAGATGCGTGTCAACGAGCCAGGTTTCCAAGGTGGTGACCGTACCAGTATTGAGTTGCCACAGGCACAGCGTGATGTGTTGCGATGGTTGCACGAAGCCGGTAAGAAAGTCATCTTTGTCAATTGTAGTGGTGGTGCTATGGCTATGGCACCAGAGTTGGAGACATGTGATGCAATTCTCCAGTGGTGGTATGATGGCGAACAGGGAGGTGTAGCATTAGCCGATGTTCTCACAGGTTGTTACAACCCAACCGGAAAACTACCTGTGACGTTCTATCGTAGTACAGAACAGTTGCCGGACTTCCTGGATTACACGATGAAGAACCGCACATACCGCTACTTTACAGGTGAGCCCCTGTTCCCATTTGGACATGGTTTGAGTTATACGACGTTTGCGTTTAGCAATCTAAAGGTTAAGCAATTAAAGAATGAAAGGGTAGAACTGAGTTTCACGGTGAAGAACACGGGAAAGGTGGAAGGCACGGAAACCGCTCAGGTTTATTTCCGTCGTCCCGTCGATACGGAAGGTCCGTTGAAGACCCTCTGTGGTTATCAACAGGTTCGGTTGAAAGCAGGTGAAGCCCGTACTGTCAGCATCGTTGTGCCTTACAAGAGTCTTGAGTCGTGGGATGTGCAGACCAATACCATGCATTTCCAGAGAGGTGAATACCAGTTGATGGTAGGTCCGTCGAGTGCCGACAATGCTCTGTTGAGAACCAATGTACGACTGAAATGATTTTTGTGAATAATAACATTTCTGTTGATCCGTTGTTTTTCACAATGTGTCTTGACCCTTGGCTCTTGCCTTTTGGCCCATTTCACGATTTCCAACCCCAAAGGGGTGTTATAATATAGGATAGGGTGTCAACCCTATCGGTAATTGACACCCCATCATGCTCAGCCCTGTAAGGGAGACATAGTTATTTATCAAGCACATTCCAATTCATATACCAAGCGACGCCACTCAATGAGTAGCGCCGCTTGCATTTATGGGGAGGGGAATCAGATAGTTATTTTCTTATTCTATCAATTTATTTGCATTTTGTTTTGCCGTTTCGAGGAAATGCATTATCTTTGCAGCGTGTTCTTCGGAACACAGACATTTTATTTGCTCAATCGCTCTCGAATCACCACCTCGAACAGATACGAGCAAAAGAATATACGGTAAACTTGCAGCTACGCGAGGCGACACGTGCAGTCACGCGAGGGAACACGTGCTGCTACGTGAGGGTGCAAACCGACCTATCTGCCTTGCAATCATGTGGTTTGCTCTAGAAGTCTAGGACCTGTAACTGATTGACAATTGATAATTGACAATTGAGGGTTCAAGAAGTTCAAGAGTTCAAGGATTCAAGACTATGTCTCCCTTACAGGGCTGAGCATGATGGGGAGTCAATTACCGATAGGGTTGACACCCTATCCTATATTATAACACCTCTTTGGGGTTGGAAATCGTGAAATGAGTCTAGAGTCAAGGACTAAGTGTCAAGACACATTGTAAATAACAATGGTTCAACAGAAATGTTATTTTTTTGAGAGAAAAAGTGATTTTTTTGTAGTTTTTCTTTTGATGCTGCGTCTAATGGAATAAAAACAGACAAGAAGTATGTATTTTATAAAAACTAGACGATTATGATTACATCAACAACTCCAACCATCGAGGGACACCCTATCAAGCATTATTATGGGGTCGTTACAAGTGAGACAATTATCGGTGCTAACGTACTGAAGGATTTTGTAGCAAGTTTTCATGATTTCTTTGGCGGACGTTCACGTGGTTACGAGAACACGTTGGCTGAGGCTAAGGAAACTGCGCTCAATGAACTGAAACAACGTGCAGAGCAGATGGGAGCTAACGCAGTAGTCGGTATCGACTTCGACTACGAGACCATTGGACAGAGTGCCAGCATGCTGATGGTAGCATGCAGCGGAACGGCTGTGACAATAGACTAATCAGATTTTTAGGTTAATACTTTGTGTTTGCCACCCTTTGGGTGGCTTTTTGTTTGATAACAGACCCCCTCCTCTAGGAAAATGTAAAAATTAAAAAATGATATAATGTAAGAATTGAGGAAAATGAAGAGTGAAAAATGCGGTTAAGTAAGTGCAGTAAATGCTAGTTTTTATTGCCGAACGCTAGCATTTTGGACAAAAGGTCAATGAAAAAATGTAAAAATTAAAGAAAATAGTAAATAGTAAATGGTTAAATGGTATATTATTTTTATCTTTGCAGGGTGAATTGTAAATAATAAATGGTAAATAGTAAATAGTAAGTAAATAATATAATGTTATCAGTAGAAGAACTCAACGACCGATTGATTGACCTCGCATTTGCCGAGGATATCGGAGATGGTGATCACACCACATTATGCTGTATTCCTGCGGATGCAGTGAGTGAATCGAAGCTCCTGATCAAGGAGGAAGGCATCTTTGCCGGTGAGCAAATCGCCAAGCAGGTGTTCCATCGTTTCGACCCCACAATGGAGGTAGAGGTATATATCCATGATGGTGCTCATGTGCGTCCGGGTGATATCGTGATGAGCGTGAAGGGTAAGATTCAGAGTTTGCTGCAGACCGAACGTCTGATGCTGAATATTTTGCAGCGCATGAGTGGTATCGCTACGATGACGAACCGTTATGTGAAACGTTTGGAAGGTACGAATACTCGTATTCTTGATACTCGCAAGACCACTCCAGGTATGCGTATGCTGGAGAAGGAGGCTGTGAAGATTGGTGGGGGCGTGAACCATCGTATTGGTCTGTTCGACATGATTTTGCTGAAAGACAACCACATCGACTTTGCTGGAGGTATTGAGAACGCCATCACTCGCTGCCATCAGTATCTCAAGGAGAAAGGTAAGGATCTGAAGATAGAAATTGAGGTACGCGGTTTCGAAGAACTGAACGAAGTACTCCGTGTCGGTGGGGTCGACCGCATCATGCTCGATAACTTCACGCCTGCCCAGACCCGTCAGGCTGTGGCTCTGATTGATGGTAAGTATGAGACAGAATCGTCAGGAGGTATCACTTTCGATACGATTCGCGACTATGCAGAGTGTGGGGTGGATTTTATCTCTGTAGGTGCCTTGACCCATAGTGTGAAAGGCCTCGACATGAGTTTCAAGGCGGTAGATTCAAGCAAGTTGAAAATATAAAGACCCCCTCTGCCCTTTGGGCATCTCCCCCTCCAGGGGGAGAATTAAGAGTTCAAAGTTCAAAGTTCAAAGTTCAAAGTTCCAAGTGAAAAATGAAAAATGAAAAAGAAAACTTGTTAAACTGTAAACTCAATAAACTGACTTTAAACATTAAACTATAAACATTAAACTTAATTTAACCTAATTATTAATCGTTTTATTAATTCCTAACAATTATGAAAGTTATGAAATTAATGCTTACAGTGCTTATCGCATTGTTCGCCGTGACAGCAAATGCACAGACAGCAAGTGCAGTAGTAGCAAAGTACAAAGGCCAGGGCGTAAAGTCCGAAGATATGATGGCTGATGTGAAACGTATGGTAGACATGTTTGCCCAAATGCCCGCACAGGGTGGAGGTGGTATGCCTGGTATGCCTGATATGGGTGCTATGGCAGCTCAGCTAAAGAGCATCAAGAGCTATACGGTGCTCACTCCTGGTGCAGATAAGGTAGCAGCCATCAAGGCTGATATCGAGGCTCTCAAAGACTACAAGACCCTCATCGAATTCGTTGAGACTGATGGAGGTGGCGGTATGGGTGGTTTCGCTATGCCAGAACCAAAGGCTGGTCCTGACGGTGTGAAGCGTCTGCAACTTCCGAATATGTTCCAGCAGCAAGGTGGCTCGATGCAGGCATACGCTAAGGTGACTGACAACAAGTTCAACGAAGTGCTTTTCTTCTCGACTGGTCAGCAAACTTCACTTTCGCTCGTTGAGGCAACCGACCTTACTGTCGATAACCTCATGATGATTATGATGATTCCGATGATGCGCAACATGCAAGGTGGCGGCGGCTTCGGAGGAGGATTCTAAAGACCCCCTCTAACTTCCCCCGTCATCCCCCTTCGGGGGACTGAGGGGGGACAAGAACGGATTTCTCCCCCTTCGCACTCCCCCCAAGGGGAGAGAAGGGGAGGACTTGGGCCTATAAACAGTAAACTGTAAACCGTAAACTATAAAATAATGAAGAGAAACCTTTTACTGGCAGTATTGGTGAGTGTCCTCTTGCCTCTTACCGCTTTCCTTTCACCTCTCTATGCTTGTACGAACCTCATCGTCGGTAAGAAAGCATCGGTAGATGGGAGTGTTATTGTGAGCTATAACGCTGATTCTTATGGCATGTATGGAACCATGTTCCGCCATGTAGGTGGCATTCACCAGAAGGGTGAGATGCGTAAGATTTACGAGTGGGATACGAATAAGTATCTTGGTGAGATACCTCAGGCTGAGCGTACCTATAATGTTGTGGGTCAGATGAACGAGAATCAAGTGAGCATCTGCGAAACTACGTTTGGTGGACGAGAAGAGGTGGTCGATCCCAAGGGTATCATCGACTACGGAAGTCTTATCTATATCGGTTTGGAACGTTCGCGTACAGCACGCGAAGCCATTCAGATTATGACTGATCTTGTGGCTAAATATGGTTACTGCAGTGAAGGTGAGACATTCACGATTGCGGACAAGAACGAAGTGTGGGTCATGGAGATGGTAGGCATGGGACCTGGTTCTCAGAATGCTGCATGGGTAGCTGTTCGTGTTCCAGATGACTGTATCTGTGCACATGCCAATCAGAGTCGTATCACTCGCTATTTCCAATTGTTCCCAAAGCAAGATGTGCTTTACAACAAGGACAATGTGAAGTTCGCACGTGAGAAAGGTTTCTTCAACGGTAAGGATGCTGATTTCAGTTTCCGAGATGCTTTCAATCCACTTGACTTCAGCGGCATCCGCTATTGTGATGCGCGAGCATGGAGCTTTTTCAATCATCATGTGAATGGAATGGATAAATACCTTCCGTACATCAACGGTGAGGATATGAAGGGCGAGATGCCTTTGTATATGAAGCCAAATCATCTATTGACGGTTCAGGATATCAAAGACGGAATGCGTGACCACTATGAGGGTACAGCGCTTGATATCACCAAAGATCTTGGTGCAGGCCCTTACACGATGCCTTATCGTCCAAGTCCACTCAGTTTCAAGGTCGACGAGAAGGAGTATTTCAACGAACGTCCTACGAGTACCCAACAGACGGGATTTGCTTTTGTGGGTCAGATGCGTAGTTGGTTGCCCGATGCTGTAGGTGGTATTGTGTGGTGGGGCAATGATGATGCCAACATGATTGCCTACACACCTGTTTATTGTGGTGTGAGCGATATCCCTCAGTGCTATGTGCGCATACCTGGTGAGCAGGACGAACTGACCTTCTCATGGGGTTCCGCTTTCTGGATGCAGAATACTGTGAGCAACATGGTGTATCCGTATTACAGCAAGATGTATCCTGATTTGCGTAAGGTGATCGACGAACTGGAGGCTGCCTATGTAAAGGAGGTTGCAACTATTGATCAGGAGGCTAAGAAACTGTTTGAGAGTCAGCCTATGGCCTTAGGTCGCTATCTGGCAAATTACAGTAACAAGGCTGCTGATGAGATGATGCAACGTTGGGACCGTCTCTATAAGTATCTCATCGTGAAACATAATGACATGGTGGTGAAACGTGAGAAAGACGGACAGTTCGAGCGTACTCCAGAAGGATTTGCTGCTCCTACGGTTCGTCCAGGCTATCCTGCTGAGTTCAACAAACGTGTGGTGAAAGAAACAGGAACACGTTATCAGATGAAATAATCCGTCACAAGTAGAACGCTTGTGTCAGCCTTTTGTACTCCTCAGAATATGTGTTCTGGGGAGTATGTATTATTAATAAGGTATGTTCCGTTTCGCGAAGAGTTCGGCCGAATGCCATCATCGTACGCTTGAAAGGGCGTGTGGGGCTCCCTTTCACATCACAGCGGCGAAAGAGATATAGTCCGTGTGTGGCTGCCATTCCTATGAAACGTTCTGCAGCAGAGTAGGGGAGGATGACATCGAGTTCGCCATCAAGGTCTAAAAGCCGAACAGCCCCTTCTATCAGTTGTTCAAATGTGAGTGATGAGGTGTGTTTCGCTTTGTGCATCTGTTCTGTCTTGCTCTGGGTATCTTCCTCGTAGAAGGGTGGGTTTGATACGATGAGTTGGTATTTCCCCTCGCAGAAATTCTCCAAAGAGGTGTGTTGTATGCCAATACGATTATGGAAAGGCGATTGCTCCACATTCTCACGAGCCTGCTCTACAGAGGCTAGGTCGATATCTATGCCTGTGATGGCCGCTTGTGGGAATCGTTGTGCCAGCATCAATGCAATCAGTCCACTACCGGTTCCGATATCTAAAACGGTTGACCATTGAGAATTGACAGGGGACAATTGGCCTGCCCAGGCCCCTAACAACACTCCGTCGGTTCCAACTTTCATGCTACATCGGTCGTGATGTACACAAAACTGTTTGAATTGAAAACTATCTGAACTCATTGTGATGCAAAGGTACGAAAAATCAAGTTAATAGTTGATCGTTTATCGTTTAAAGTTGGTTGTTATTTTAATGTTTAAGGAATAATTGTCCATTATATATTGTCCATTATACATTTTTTTGTAACTTTGCAGTCAATTATCAATAAAATGACGAATAGATGAAAGCTTTAAACAAAAGAACAGCACCTAAGAGTGTAGCACCTGAGAGAATCATTCAGTTTGGTGAAGGTAACTTCCTTCGCTGTTTTGTCGACTGGATTATCTACAAAATGAACCGTAAGACCGATTTCAACTCCAGCGTAGTAGTCGTGCAGCCTATTGAACGTGGTATGGTCGATTGGCTGAATGGTCAGGATTGTCTGTATCATGTCAACCTGCAAGGCCGGTTGAACGGTGAGGTGGTCAACAAACTGACACGAATTGACTGTATCAGTCGTGCCCTCAATCCATATACACAGAATCAGGCTTTCATGGCTCTTGCCGATCAGCCAGAGATTCGTTTTGTTATATCGAATACCACAGAGGCTGGTATCGCTTTTGATCCTGCTTGCAAACTCTCTGATGCACCTGCCAGTTCCTATCCAGGCAAACTGACTCAGTTGCTCTATCGACGCTATCAGACCTTCCGGGGGGCATCCGATAAGGGACTTATTATCATGCCTTGCGAGCTGATCTTCCTCAACGGACACCATTTGAAAGAGTGTATCTTTAAGTATCTTGAACTTTGGAAAGACGATTTCGGAGCCGATTATCAGGGCTTCAAGGAGTGGTTCACCAACTACTGCTATGTATGTGCAACCCTCGTTGACCGTATCGTACCTGGATTCCCACGTAAGGATATCAAAGCCATTCAAGAGCAGATTTGCTACGAAGACAACCTTGTCGTACAAGGTGAGGCTTTCCATCTTTGGGTGATAGAGAAACCAGAGAATATGTCAATTGACCAACTCAAGGCTGAGTTCCCTGCAGAGAAAGCAGGCTTGCATGTGCTGATTGCAGAGTCAGAGAAACCATATCATGAGCGCAAGGTAACCCTATTGAATGGTCCGCATACTGTTCTCAGCCCTGTCGCATACCTGAGTGGCATCAATATTGTTCGTGATGCATGTAACGATCCCGTTGTTGGAAAATATATCCACAAAGTGCAGTTCGAAGAACTGATGCAAACCCTCAACCTGCCAATGGATGAGTTGCAGCAATTTGCTGCAGATGTTCTGGAGCGATTCAATAATCCGTATGTTGATCATCAGGTGACGAGCATCATGCTCAATTCGTTCCCAAAATATGAGACACGTGACCTTCCGGGTTTGAAGACCTATCTTGAACGCAAGGGAGAATTGCCTCAAGGACTGGTGTTCGGATTGGCAGCCATCATCACTTATTATAAGGGTGGTAAACGTGCAGACGGAGCAGATATCGTGCCAAATGATGCTCCTGAAATCATGCAGTTGCTGACAGACCTCTGGGCTACAGGTGATACGCAGAAGGTGGCAGAGGGTGTACTGGCAGCAGAGATGATCTGGCATGAAGATTTGAATAAAATCCCAGGATTGACTGCACTTGTAAAAGCCGACCTTGACAAGATTCAGACGCTTGGAATGCTCGAAGCTGTGAAAACGATCCTGTAATGTTCAACTTTTAAAGTCTAAAGAGATTAAAACAAAAGTACTCATAGTAGGGGCAGGACCCGCTGGTTCTGCGTGTGGCATCCTTCTTCAGAAGGCCGGAGTGGATTGTATGCTTGTGGACAGACAATCCTTTCCCCGTGTGAAACTCTGTGCAGGACTCTTCACCCAGAAGTCCCAGCAATGTCTCCTTGAATTGCTTGGGCAAGACCAATATGAAGAATGTATGGCAGCCTGCCTCATGAGTCGCGAGAGCGAATTCCGATTAATCAAGGGGCAGATAACCCTTGTGACCTGCCATCTCAATCGACCGATTACACTCATCGATCGTCCGAAGTTCGATGCATGGCTTGTGAACCATTACGTCAGTCTGGGAGGCCAATTCTATGACGGATATGAACTGATTGGTCTTGATGTTGAGAAGAATAAAGTTGTTTTTCGCAACCGAGATGAAGTGGAATACGAGTATCTGATTGCTGCTGATGGTGCCAATAGCATGGTTGAACGAATCGTTGCAAAGCAATATCCAAAGAACTTTCAAAGAAAAGCCCAAAGTGCACTTTCGTTGGAAATCAATGTTGATCGTGCAGATGTCGATGTTACAGGTGTGAATATCTACTTCGATGTTGTCCCAAATAGCTATGCGTGGGCTTTTGCCAAAGGTGAGAAGGTGTGTTTGGGCTTAGTGAAACAACCTGGCGATAATACCAATGTCAACGAAGCAATGCGTCAGTTTTTGGATGGCATAAAGCTGAGAAACCAGCAGAATTATCCGCTACAAGGTGCTATGATTCCTGTAGGCAATTATATGAGTCGTCCCGTTTTCTGCAATATCATGTTTGTGGGTGATGCTGCTGGATTTGTCGAGCCTCTGACTGATGAAGGCATTTTCTATGCCTTACAGTCTGGTTATCTGGCAGCTAAGTCATTCGAAGTGGGCTCAACTCCAACATACCATTATTTAAACCATATACCCTATCTCAAGCGGATGATTGATATGGGTCGCTTCTATCAGCGACTGCTTGAGAAACCATGGGCTGTCAAACAACTATACAAACACGCAGGCAAACATCCAGGATTCGTTGCATTCTTCTACGAAACACGTATAGAGCAGGGCCGTTTAGACCCGTTCTGGAAGATTTTGCTGAACTATAAGCTCAAAAAGAAGTGTTGAACCGTATGACGATTCGGAAATACATATTGTGGCTTGTGTGCTTGATATCGGGTACAACGTTTGATTTGAGTGCCCAGATACCCGTCGACTCCACGGAATTCGTCCCTATGTCGTGGAGTTTGGCTCGTCGTCAGACCAAGTATGAGTGGTTTGTCTCCAAGCAGGCACGAGCAGTGGCCGACAGCATAGTGAAATACCAACTGCCGACAGGTGGATGGGTCAAGAACCAAGACTGGGGACTCAATCCCGATAGTCTCTACATCAGCGAATGTATGGAGACAGGAATAGGTGGAACCATTGATAACGGAGCCACTTATCAAGAGATGGAGTTCCTGGCCAAGATGTACTATTACACTAATCTAATCGCTTATCGAGTGGCGTTCCTCAATGGGCTCGATTTCCTTTTGAGCATGCAGTACGACAACGGAGGGTGGCCGCAGTATTATCCACCACGAGGGAAAGATCACTACTCCAGTCACATTACGTTCAATGACAATGCAATGATTAATGTGATGCAGTTCCTGCTGACTATCTCGCACAACGAAGAACCCTACGATATGCTTTGGCTACACCCTGAACAGCGAGAGGCCTGCAAGCGAGCATACGATAAGGGAGTGGAGTGCATCCTAGATTGTCAGATCATGGTTGACGGGCAACCTACCGTGTGGTGTCAGCAACACGACGAGAAGACCTTCAAGCCTGCACAGGCACGAGCCTACGAGTTACCGTCGTTTTGTGCGGCAGGCGAGACCGTCAATATCATCGAACTCCTGCTGTCACTCCCCGAACCATCCGAACGCATTATCATGGCCATTGATGGAGCCATCCGTTGGTTGGAGAATCATAAGATAGAAGGTAAAGCCATTGAGCGATTCACCAATGAAGAAGGTAAAGCCGACTATCGTGTAGTCGACCGTCCCGGATCACCAACCATGTGGGCACGTTTCTACGACCTTATCCATGGTGAACCCCTGTTCTGCGGACGTGACGGTATTCCTCGCAAACGAGTTGAAGACATCGAATACGAGCGTCGTAACGGTTACAGTTGGTTCGGTACACAACCCCAACGGCTCCTCGATCTTTACAAAGACTGGTCTGCACGAGTCCTTGATCAGTATATTTTGTATGATGATGAGCCAATAAGTGAATAATGACATTCGTCGGAATTCGCTATAATAAGACATTATCCCTCATTTTTATTGCTTTTAGTTCCTTTTTTTTCAATTTTAAACAATTAAATAATTGAACATTTAAACTTTTTTCTTATCTTTGCAGGGAGAATGTGAGTTAGATATATTTATTAACAACTAAACTAAGAAAACATTATGGCTAAAAAATGGATTTGCCCTGTATGTGGCTATGTACATGAAGGAGACACACCACCTGAGAAGTGTCCACAATGCAAAGTACCTGGATCAAAATTCAAGGAAATGGTAGAGACTGGAGGCATTCAGTTTGCCTGTCAGCATGAGTTGGGAGTTGCAAAAGCAATTCCAGATACAGAAGAAGGAAAGTTTGTCCTGCAGGGACTGAAGGATCACTTCGCTGGTGAATGCTCAGAAGTCGGCCAGTACCTCGCTATGAGCCGTCAGGCTGATCGTGAAGGATATCCCGATATCGCAGAAGCATTCCGTCGCTATGCGTTCGAGGAGGCAGAGCATGCCGCTAAGTTCTGCGAACTGCTTGGTGAAATCTGCTGGGATACCAAGACCAACCTCGAGAAGCGTATGCAAGCAGAAGGAGGTGCATGTGAAGCAAAACTCGAGATTGCCAAGGTGGCAAAGAAACTCAACCTCGATGCTATACACGACACAGTACATGAGATGGCCAAGGACGAAGCACGTCACGGAGCTGGATTCCAAGGACTCTTCAATAAGTATTTCAAGTAAAGGAACAGGTTTCAAGCAATAAAGAAAAACGGGATGCCTTTTGGCTCCCGTTTTCTTTATTCGTTTCTTTGTGGTTTCTTTAACCTCGTGAGTGTCTGCATGGAAACATAATCCTCGTATTTCAAGGTGAGAGCCTCTGGGGTCACTTCGAAGATCTGAGCCCTGTGTTCTTCCATCTGCATGTCGATGAGTGGCTGAACGATGGCTGTGTCGGCATAGTTATGCATGAGATTCACATAATAATCCTCATCATAATCCGCAGTAGGGTCGAGTGCATATCCTTTTGAGAACTGATAAGTGCAATACTCACCTTTGAGCACTAGGTCTTCTCCGTCTACTTCCCATGTGCCTTGATAGTCGGTATCGTATTCGAGAATGACTGTGTAGGGTGCATCAATCTCATCAACATTTAGGTTGAAGAATATTTGGAATGATCCGAACTCTTTTTCTTTGTGGTCACTACTGAACTCATCAATACTCTCCAACAATGTTGTTGAGGTCCCTGTTGGAATACCTTTAGCATTAAGATTGTCTGCATTGCTGGCCGAATAGCTCCATCGTCCAGTGATGAGTCGTTCTTTCTTTGCCGATTCACAAGATGTGAGTGACATGCATGTCAAGAGTAGTAAAATAGTAAATGTGTAAATCGTAAACTGTTTCATAACAGATTTGATATTTGTAAAATTTCCCGTTGCAAAGATAATAAATTATATATAATGTGCAATGTATAATTAGGTATAAAATGCAGATTCACATGATAAAAATGAAGAAATAGCTCAATTATTTCTTTTTTTTTGCAGAAACTCCTGCTATTCACTCCATCACTCCTAACTTTTTAGTAACTTTGCGCCCTGTTAGACCGCTATACTGCTACTGCAGTTTTGTCATTCGTTTTCAAGATGAAGCATTCATTGTTCATATTATCTGTCCTAGGTTGTGGCATGTGTTGCATGTCGTTGTGGTCGTGTCGTTTCGGACAGGACAATCAGGGCGATGATGATAGACTTGATACAGTTGATGTGGTATCGTCTGGTCTGGAGGAACTTAACTTGTTCGAGGAGACGGTTATTCCTAAGGCAGCAGACGAGGTGTTTGATGACTTCTTGTACAGCTACATCTCCAGTACTTCGTTTGCTCAGGGGCGAACAGCGGGTTCAGTAGATGAACTGACGATGGGGGTGGATGATGCCGCAGTGATGATTTATGAACGCGATAACGACTTGGCATTGCAGAAAGACACTTCGTTGCAGCAGGTCATTGTAGAGAGAATTGATTGGGAAGAAAACGTGATTCATAATTTTCAGTTTGACAAAAAACTGGGTCAGTGGTTCCTGACTGCTGAGGAAGACGATGAAATTTCGGAGACTCCAAATGCTTCATTTTTGGTATTCTTGCGTGATTTCTTGACGGATTCACTCTATCGACATGAGTCGCTTCAGTTGCCTTTGCGTTTCACGTTTTATTCGGAGGAGGATGAGGGGATGATTGAAACAGAACTGTCGTATGAGGAATGGACGGATCTCTATAATGATTTGCCACAATTGGATAATATCATGTATAACGTGGATTATGGCCAATCACTCATCAGTACGAACCGAAAGTCGATGTTGCTGAAGGGATTAAGTAATGGACTATTTGTGAAGTTCCATTTCGGTTTTGCTGATGGTAGGTGGATGTTGATGGAAGTGGAGTAGGCTCTTGGAGAGAGTTGTAAATAATAAGAATTAAAGCGGTGAATGGTAAGAGGATATGTATCAATGCATAAAAAATACATTTGGGATTGAGGCGAAGGCGAACAGATGGTTGGAATATCATTCGGAGGAGGAGCTGCAAAGGATGGTTTCTGTACTACAGGATGAGCGTGTGCTTCATGTGGGGGGTGGCAGTAATCTGTTGTTCACTCAGGATTTCGATGGAACGGTATTGCATAGTGGTATTCGTTGTGTGATGCCTGTTGCTTCTGATGCCGATTATGTTTGGATACGAGTTGGTGCGGCTATCATTTGGGATGACTTTGTGGCTTATACGGTTGCAAATGGATGGAGTGGGGCAGAGAACTTGTCGTTGATTCCTGGTGAGGTTGGTGCGAGTGCTGTACAGAATATCGGAGCATATGGTGTGGAGGCAAAAGATTTGATTGATAAAGTGGAGTGTGTGAGTCTGAAGGATGGAACCCGTCGTGTGTTCCGTAATGAAGAGTGTGACTATGGCTATCGTTCGAGTATCTTTAAACATGCATTGAAAGGTCAGTATGCTGTGACGTATGTAACCTATCGGTTGATGAAGCGGTTTGTGCCACATCTGGAGTATGGTAACCTTCGCAATCAACTATCTTCAGTTGCCAAGCTCACTCCCGCCGATGTGCGTCGGAAGATTATCGAAGTGAGACGTTCGAAGCTGCCCGATCCGAAGGTGATAGGAAATGCAGGTTCGTTCTTTATGAATCCGATTGTGAGTTATGAAAAATTCGAGTCGTTACGTGCACAGTATCCGCAAATGCCTTTCTACGAAATGCCTGAAGGAGTGAAGATTCCTGCAGGATGGATGATTGAACAGTGTGGGTGGAAAGGGCGTTCCTTGGGTCGTGCAGGTGTGTATGAGAAGCAGGCTTTGATACTGGTAAATCGAGGTGGTGCAACAGGTAAAGAGGTGGTGCGACTATGTGAGACGATTCAGCAAGATGTAGCAAATAAATTTGGGATAGAAATACATCCTGAAGTGAACTTTATTTGAAGAGATGGGAGCTAAGTAGTAAGAGGATAGTGTGCTGGTGAATATGTAAATAGTAAAATAGTAAAGGGATGATGAAACTGACAATATTAGGAAGTGGAACGAGTAATGGGGTTCCTCAGATAGGCTGTAACTGTTCTACTTGCAGGAGTCAAGACCCTCGTGACAAACGGTTGAGGTGTTCTGCGTTGCTTGAATACGAGGATACCACGATACTGATTGATTGTGGTCCCGACTTCCGTCAGCAGCTTCTGTCTCTTCCTAAGTTTCCCAAGATTGATGCTATTTTCCTTACGCATGAGCATTACGACCATGTGGGAGGAATAGACGATATACGTCCTGACATCTTATTTGGTGATGTAGAGATTTATGCCGAAGATTTGGTGGCTGAACACCTCATGGGCCGTATTCCTTATTGTTTTACACCTAAAGAAAAACGTTATCCAGGTGTGCCTGCAATCACGCTTGAGCACATGGAACCTCATCAGGCAATTCGTGTTGGAAGTTTAGAGGTGATGCCATTCCGTGTGATGCATGGGCGGTTGCCGATTGTGGGATTCCGTATAGGTTCGCTTGTATACATCACAGATATGAAGACCCTGCCTGATAGCGAATGGGAATATTTGAATGATGTTGACACGTTGATTGTCAACACGCTACATTATCGTCCTCATCCAGCTCATCAGAGTGTGCCCGATTCAATTGCGTTTGCTCAGCGGGTTGGTGCACGTCAGACGTATTTTATTCATATGAGTCACTTTGTCCTACCGCATGCAGAGGCAGAGCGTATGTTGCCACCTACGATTCATTATGCTTATGATGGGATGAGTTTGGAATTAGATAATTGAACATTCTCCTTTATTCCGATTTTTTACTTTTTCTCTTAACATTTTACCTTGTCTTTCAAGATAGAGGTCTTTTAGCCTTGTGTGAAGTTAAAGACGAACGATAGGGCAAAAGAGGTGATTCTGGTGGTGTTGTGGTGAGATTTCTACAAATAGTTATCAGTTTATACTGATAAATGCGTTTTTTTGCTTATCTTTGCAACTCAAATTGTTGTAGAAAATTGTGTTTATGAATCATATAAGGAATTTTTGTATTATCGCTCACATCGATCACGGGAAGTCGACTTTGGCAGACCGACTGTTGGAATTTACCCATACAATCAAAGTAACTGAGGGTCAGATGTTGGACGATATGGATTTGGAACGTGAACGTGGTATCACGATTAAGAGTCATGCCATTCAGATGGAGTATGAGTATGGAGGTGAGAAGTTCGTTTTGAACTTAATTGACACTCCTGGACATGTGGACTTCTCGTACGAAGTGTCGCGCTCGATAGCTGCTTGTGAGGGCGCGCTATTGGTTGTGGATGCTACACAGGGTGTACAGGCTCAGACAATCTCAAACCTCTATATGGCAATAGATAATGATTTGGAGATTATTCCTGTTATCAATAAAATTGACATGCCGAACGCAATGCCTGATGAGGTTGCAGATGAAATCATCGACCTGCTGGGCTGCAAGCGTGAGGAGATTATCCTGGCTTCTGGTAAGACCGGTGAAGGAGTGGAAGACATTCTGAATGCAGTCGTGGAACGTATTCCTCATCCGAAGGGTGAAGAGAATGCCCCGTTGCAGGCTCTGATATTTGACTCCGTGTTCAACTCTTATCGTGGTATTATCGCTTACTTTAAAATTGTGAATGGAGTGATGCGTCCAGGGGAGAAGGTCCGTTTCATCAATACAAAGAAGGAATATATGGCAGAGGAAATCGGTGTGTTGAAAATGGATATGATTCCAAAGAAAGAACTGCGGACGGGAGATGTGGGCTATATTGTGTCTGGTATCAAGAATGCCGTTGAGGTGAAGGTGGGAGATACGATTACCACAGTAAACAATGCGAGTGACGAGCCCATTGAAGGTTTTGAGGAAGTGAAGCCGATGGTGTTTGCTGGTGTCTATCCGATTGAGACAGAAGACTATGAGAACCTTCGTACCTCATTGGAGAAGTTGCAGTTGAATGATGCTTCGCTGTCGTTCCAGCACGAGAGTTCAGCAGCCTTGGGATTCGGATTCCGTTGTGGTTTCCTTGGATTGCTACACATGGAAATTGTTCAGGAGCGACTTGACCGTGAGTTCAACATGAATGTCATCACGACCGTACCTAACGTGTCGTATATGGTGTATGATAAACATGGAAATGCACAAGAGGTGCATAACCCTTCGAGCATGCCCGACCCAACGCTGATAGAACATGTGGAAGAACCCTATATTCTTGCGACGGTCATCACGACATCTACGTATATCGGACCTATTATGACTTTGTGTCTTGGTAAGCGAGGCGAACTTGTCAAGCAGGAATTCATCGCAGGTAACCGTGTAGAGATACAGTTCTTGATGCCACTAGGAGAAATTGTTATTGATTTCTATGATAAGTTGAAGAGTATTAGCCGTGGCTATGCTTCGTTCGACTATCACAGTGCCGGTTTCCGTCCGTCAAAGCTTGTGAAACTTGATATTCTGTTGAATGGTGAGAGTGTTGATGCTTTGTCGACCTTGACCCATGTAGATAATGCTGTGACTCTAGGACGTCGTATGTGTGAACGATTGAAAGATCTCCTGCCACGTCAGCAGTTCGATATTGCCATTCAGGCTGCAATCGGTGGAAAGATTATCGCTCGTGAGACTGTGAAGCAGGTTCGTAAGGATGTGTTGGCTAAATGTTATGGAGGTGATGTGTCGCGTAAGCGTAAACTATTGGAAAAGCAGAAGGCTGGAAAGAAGCGTATGAAACAAATCGGTAATGTGCAAGTGCCACAGAAAGCCTTCCTTGCTGTATTGAAACTAGATGAATAAAACCTAAGAATAAGACTAAAACAATGCTAAACAAAATTATCTCTACTTTTTGTGCTTTATGTGTGTCTGTTGTTGTAATAGCAGATCCAATTGATGTTGAGAAAGCCAAGCAGTTGGCAGCTCAGTTTATGAATGGTCAGCAACCGCAGCCTCAGTTGGTAAAGAAAGCGTTGCGTAAGCAGACAGACAGACGTCGGTTGCCTCAAAAGTACCAGACCACCGCACCTTATTATATCTTTAGTCGTGGTGAGAACCAAGGCTTTGTTGTTGTGAGTGGTGATGATGCATTGCCAGAGGTGTTAGGATATACGGAAAGCGGTAATTACGATGAAGATAATATGCCGGAATTCCTCAAGTGGTATCTGGAGTATTATGGAAGCATGATTGAAGATGCGCAGGCAAATAAGCTCCCTCGACGTGCTCCAGAGGTGACAGCGGATGCCCGTGTGGATATTGCTCCGTTGATTACAACCCATTGGGATCAAGGGGCACCCTATAATAATCTGTGCCCTGACCGCAAAGACGGAGGCGGTAAGTGTCTGACGGGATGTGTGGCAACTGCAGCCTCTCAGGTTCTGTACTATTGGCACAAGGATCTAACGGATGTCACACTTGCTGCAACCTCCAGCTATACATACGGCGACCAGGCTAAAGCTACGCGAGCATTCCCGAAAGGAACACAGTTGAAGTGGGATTTGATGCGCACGAAATACGGAACTGAACCCGAAGAGTACCGCACGGCTGTTGCTACGCTGATGGCTGTCGTTGGAGGTGGTGCAGGTTTAACCTACGGTTCGAGTACATCAGGCTATCCCGAGAACTGCATCAATGTGTTCAAGAATATCTTTGGCATGAATGGCGGCACCCATAAATATAAGGACCAAGGTGGTAATGATATCGTTTCTGATGCGAACTGGGCCACTCAACTCTATAACGAATTAATGAAAAAGGCACCAATCCTTTATGCCGGATGCAGAGAATATAAAGACAACAATGGAAACACGCAGGCAGAAGGACATGCGATTGTAATTGATGGCTATCAAGCTAATACGGGACTTTTCCATTTCAACCTCGGATGGGGTGGACAAAGCGATGGGTACTTCACGGTGGCTCGTAGTCAGAGTCCGTCGTGGGGATTCAACGATAGCTGGCAGGAGTATGTGATAGGTGTGTCACCTCGTACCCCCAACTTGAAGGCTGAGTTTGTGGTTCGTCCGAAAGTATATTACAACCGTACGAATACGTTTACGATTGAGGTGGTGAACAACGGGACACTCGATTATTCGGGGCTTTATCTCTTTGCCAATACCACGGGCAAGAAACCTGCGAACCTGTCGGAAGCCAAGGATAAGAATCTGGAAACCGTGGTGAGCAACAAAGGAACCGCGGTCAGACTGAAACTACAGGCGAAACCCACAACGGCTACGAAATGGTATTTCTTTGTGACAGATAAGAACTTGAACGTGTTGGCTCAATATGAAGTGAACACAGAAACTCCACAGAACGACCTCTGGCTCAAACAATTGACGTTATTGGGCAGTAGTGATGTCGAGACGCATAACGGAGAGACTTATCAGGTGGTATATAACAATCGTACGGAGGTTGATGTGGAGATTGAGGACAGAAGTTTGATTGGGTATGAGGGGTCACCTCGTATGGCGATTTATGAGAGTACAGATGACGGGAAGACGTTCAATTATATTGGCTATAAATATGGTAAACTGACCATCGAACCAAAAGGGACAGGAACAGTTTCTATCACGATTTCTTCGACCAGCAATTGCCCGATTTCGGAAGGTAATCTGTATCGTGGCGTGATGATTGACACCATTCCTGCATTGCGTTTAGATGATATTCTGCACAAGCCCTCAGAGGAAGCTGCAACCGTTCGCTTTGTGTTGAGAGACGGCGATTTGGATGCCGTCGATATGGTGGACGGCTGTCTGAAACTGCAAGGCAAATGGGATGCGACAAAGTTTGTTACGCTGACGAAGAAGACTGCTTACAAGGGTGCGACCAGCTACGACCTGACCGATGTAAGTAACATTGGGTATATTCCTGTACTGGAATCCAATCCGAACGCAGTCTATTATGTAAGTGATGACTCGGAGGCAACAGGTCTGAATATCATTAAGAATGGAATGTGTAAGCAATTGGTATTGAGACCTGGATATGACTTTGTGCCAAAAGCTGATTTTGAGGCAGCTCACGCTACGATGACGATTGATATGCCTGCATGTCGCTGGGGATTAATCACCGTTCCTTGTAACTTAACTGTTCCTGATGGTATCTATGCCCGTGAGGTTGAATCGCATACTACGAGTGGAATCAGCAATCGAACCAAAGATGTTCGTGAGTTAGAAGCTGGTCACACATATCTCATGATGACTTCAAGTACAAAACGTCAGACTCTCCAGAGTTCGGATGCTGCTGTAATGCTGAAGGTAGTGGCGAAAGCGGTGGCAAATGTAGACACGGCCTTTGTCGGAACCTTTGTTGCAACTCAAACTCCCCAAGGAGCGATGTTGGTAAATGATGCTGATCAGCAGTTCTTCAGCGTAGTAAACGAAGGAACTGCTGTTGAGGCTTTCCGTGGCTATTTCTATGATGCAAAAGTTACCAAGGAATTCCGTGCATATTCGTCTATTGCAACAGATCCTACATATCTGAACATGGCTAAGACTATTCAAGCTGCTTATCAGGCACTTGACGAGCACCGGTATTATGCAAACCAAGACTCGACGAAGGCTTTGTGCGCAAAGATCGATTCTGCAGAGATTGTGTTCACAGAACGAACTGCAACTGTCACAGAAGTACGTGCACGCATGAAGGAATTGGAAACAATGACACAGAATTATATTGATGGTGCTCCGAATCCTTATGAGTGGCTTGACTACACGTCGAAGATTGTGAATCCGTCGTTTGAGTCAGGGAAGAACGGATGGACAACAGATGGAGTTGTGAAGAAGAATACCGACCTGACGCTGATGAGTGTGGGAGGTGAAGGAACAGCATTCCTGTATAACTGCAAGGCAGATAGTACCAGTAGCATACTCTCGCAAGTTGTGATGGATTTGCCGAAAGGCTGTTACCGATTGACTGCCAAGGTCGGCTCGACAGAAGGACACGAGATTACCCTCTTTGCCGGCGACACGACTGTTACGGTGAAAGCAAGTCCATTAGGTGTTCATTATCTGGTTGAGGCTCGTATTGATGACATCTTCGTAGAGTCGGGCGAGTTGGAAATCGGTGTCAAAGAAGGTTTCTTCTACAAGGCTGACGATTTTCACCTGACGTTAACTGCCTATGCTGCCACAGGTATTCCTGAGGATGTGAATGGGGATGGTGCGGTCGATACGCAGGATGTCCTGAAGATTTTTGAATTTATCCAAAAAGCGACAGGGGAGGATACTGTGCCCGTTGAAGATGTGAACCACGATGGTTCTGTAGATACGCAAGATGTATTGAAGGTTTATGAATATATACAAACACATTAATACCCTTCACCCCATTCTGCTCTTTGCTCTTTGCCTCTTTCTGGCGTGTGGCAAAGATCGTACCTATGAGTATGAGGAGAAAACCGTGAGATGTCATCAAATGCAGAATCTGATGACAGAATGGTATCTGTGGGGTGACAGTATCAAAGATCTTGATTGGCAGCAGTACTTTGCGAAACCAACCGACTTCATTTCCAAGTTGACTGCGCAGAGCAAAGCGAATGATAAATGGTCGTACTGTCTCATCGATACGGTTGAATCCGACCCTTTGCCTTGCGGCTATTTCAATCATGTGAATTCATACGGATTGGATGTGGTGCTGATGAGCGACCCAACGGGTGAGACCACGAAGCAATATGCAAGAGTTGTGACCGTCTATGCGAACTCGCCTGCCGAACGGTGTGGGTTGCAGCGTAATGATTTTATCAGCCAAATCGACAATAACAAGATGGCCCCTACGGTCATCAAGAATTTGGTGAACGGACGTTCGCGTACTTTATATGTTAGCCATTTAGGAATCAGTGCTGATGAGCAGTCGTTCTATTGGACGGATCATGATACAGTCACGATAGAGAAGTCCGAACGTGTGGCTGTTCCAACCGTGATGGTGAGTCGCATGTTGTATGATGATATTGGCTATCTGATGCTGACCGACCTCAGTCACACGGATGAGATAACTGCTGCTATCCGCAGTTTGATGACAAACAACATGTATGACCTCATCATTGACTTGCGTCTGTGTAACAGCGGAACCATCGAGTGTGTGTGCGAAGTGGCAAATCTTATCTGCGCTACTGACGGTCCCTTCCTGCGTACGTTCTGGAATACGGCAAAGTCGGCTAATAACCAGACTTATTCCATCTCATCTCAACTTTCAACATTCACATCTCAACTTTCACTTTATTTCATCACGAGCGGATACACCCAAGGTGCTGCTGAGTGGTTGATTCATGGATTGAAAGCGATGTCAACTGGAAGTGTTGTTGTGGTAGGAAAGACCACAGCTGGTCAAAACGTAATGTTGAAAGCCATTCCTTCCGACTATTATTATACCATCTATCCAGTTGTTGCTTATGTGGGAGATCGGGATGGAGACTACGATTATGCAAAGGGAATTGATCCTGATGAATCTATCAATGAATTAGAATATGCGGTATTGTATCCGTATGGAGACATCCGTGAATCCATTATCAATTATATCTTGTTGAACCGTTAACAAGGAATACATGCCCATTCGTTTGCCCATAGAAAAGAATGTTCAGGGACGGATGCCGCATCCGTTGGTTTCCATCATACCCGTCCTTGTGTTGATGGGGATGATGGTGCTCATCATTTCTCTTTTTGGCAGCGATGCGTTGGGTGGTGGCACCCAGATAGCCCTTCTGATGGCGTCGTCTGTATGCATCCTCATCTCTATGGCGGTCTATCGCGTGAAGTGGAAGTTGTTCGAGCAAGGCATCGTGGACACCGTTTCCAGTTCTGTAGTCTCACTCTGCATTCTGCTGATTATTGGTATGATGTCATCAACATGGATGGTGAGTGGGGTGGTTCCGACATTAATATATTATGGTGTACAAATATTGTCGCCTACTTATTACCTGGCTTGTACCTGCATCATTTGTGCGGTTGTGTCTGTGATGACTGGCTCTTCGTGGACTACCGTTGCTACAATCGGAGTGGCGCTGATCGGTATCGGCAATGCGTTGGGGGTGCCAGCATACTGGTCTGCAGGTGCGATTATCTCGGGAGCTTATTTCGGTGATAAGATCAGTCCGTTGAGCGACACCACTGTGCTTGCAGCAGGTGTGGCAGAGGTGAATCTGTTCACGCACATCCGTTACATGCTTCAAACGACAGTTCCGTCGATGTGTGTCACATTACTCATCTTCGGTGTTGCAGGATTCTTCTTTACGCCTGAAGGCGATGTGTTGGTGAAGGAATACACCGAGCATCTGGATGCTACCTATCATATATCGCTATGGACTTTGTTGGTTCCTGTCATCACTGCCGTGATGATTGCAAAGAAGGTTCCGTCGCTCATCACGCTGTTTGCTTCATCGTTGCTAGCTGGTGTCTGTGCTTTGATTCTTCAGACTGACATTCTTATTGCCATTGCCGATGAGCCATCTCTTTCGTCATTTGTTCAGTGTGTGAAAGGAGTGCTGATGACATTCTTCACGTCGACGAACGTGGATACTGGTAGTGAGGTGGTGAACGAATTGGTCGCCACGAGTGGTATGGCTGGTATGCTGAATACCATCTGGCTGATTCTTTGTGCCATGTGTTTTGGTGGTACGATGGTGGCGAGTGGCATGTTGCAGAGCATCACGCAAGTCATCATGCGTTTGATTCGCGGCACGGTTTCATTGGTCAGCTCGACGGTATGCTCTGGTTTTCTCTCGAACATTCTGACGTGCGACCAGTACATCTCTATCATTCTTACCATCAGCATGTTCAAGAAAGCCTATCAGGAGAAGGGTTATGAAGGACGGCTTCTCTCGCGAACCACAGAAGACTCGACGACCGTGACATCTGTGCTTATTCCTTGGAACACGTGCGGTATGACGCAGAGCACCGTGTTGGGAGTACCGACTTTGGACTATCTGCCGTTCTGTTTCTTCAACTACATCAGTCCGTTAATGAGTATCCTTGTATCAAGTATAAAAGTAAAACCAAACATACATGAAGCAACTAACAATTCTCATCAGTAGCCTTTTCGTGAGTGCTACATTGTCGGCTCAGGGCATATCCCAGGAGCTGTTGCA
>CADBSN010000138.1 GCA_902797255.1 uncultured Bacteroidales bacterium
CAAGCCCAGATGGCGGAATCGGTAGACGCGCTGGTCTCAAACACCAGTGGGGCAACCCGTGCCGGTTCGACCCCGGCTCTGGGTACGGCTTTTTCAAAGCACTGCAAGGCAATGACTTGCGGTGCTTTTTCTGTTTACAAGAAGTACTAAAGGTGTACTATTTGACAATTATATCAAGGAGTATTGACCCTCTTTATGTGTTTCTTTTCATTTGCATTTTAACAAAAAAGTTGTTAAATGATTCTTGAATAGCCCAAATAATTTCCGAACAATTTTTTTGCGGAAAGCAAGGAAAAAATTTGTAGCCCTTAGGGGTAACAAAATTTTCCCTTAAGGGTAAAAAAATCAAAGTCCTCTTGATGTTCAAAAAAAGGAAGAAGGTAATCAATATCTGCGCCTGATGCAACTTGCTAATTTATGAACTAAACACCATTAACTCTATTTGGTATCTTAGATTAAGGTTTTCACTTGTAAAATGTATAGGGAAAAGGGTGCTTTTACTTAAGATAATGTGTCACTTTTACTTAAGATAAGGTGTTGGGAAAAGTAGCAAAACGGTTAGTGTTATCTGTTATCGATTAGAAAAATGAAAATCTTTAAACTTTAAACATTCAACTTTAAACTTTATTTTGTATCTTTGCAGTAAATTTCATATCAATCATCAGAAAACCAACTATCAAGGTGAAACAGTTAAAATATTTTTTAGGATATATGGCTATCACAGCATTAACGATTGTATCGTGTACATCGCCAAATAACGAGGCCGTGGACGATACGTTTGAATATGCCAACGAGCGGTTTGCAGACTTGCAGATGCTGCGTTACAAGGTAGAGGGCTTCGAACAGTTGAGTTTGAAACAGAAGTTGCTGATTTATTATCTGAGTGAGGCTGCTCTGTATGGGCGTGACATCTTGTACGACCAGAATGGGCGATACAACCTGCGCATTCGTAAGGCGCTTGAGACCATCTATCTGTCAGAGGACGTTGACCATGAATCGAAAGACTTCAAAGAGATGGAGGAGTATCTGAAACGTGTGTGGTTCTCAAACGGCATCTATCATCACTATGCAATGGATAAGTTTGAACCCGACTTCAGCGAGTTCTGGTTCCGCGAACAATGGAAGAAATGTGCAACACCTGAATTGGAGCAAGAAATCAATATTGACGAAATCTGCAAGGTGATGTTCGACTTCACGATGTTGCACAAGCGTGTGAACCTGACGGAGGGCCAAGACCTGATTCTGACTTCGGCAAATAACTACTATGATGGAGTGACTCAGGAGGAGGCAGAGCAATTCTACGAACAGCAGAAGGCTCAGTGGGACGACAAGGAGCATCCAGGAATGTTCGGCATGAACAGCCGTTTGGTGAAACTACCGAATGGCGAGATCGTTGAGAAGCGATGGACAGCTTCGACACTATATGGTGAGGCTATCACTAAAATCATAGCGTGTCTGGAACAGGCACGTCCATATGCAGAGGACGAACAACAATGTGAAGTGATTGACAAGTTGGTGGAATTCTACAAGACTGGTGATTTGGCCACATTCGACCAATATAGCATCGCATGGGTGGAGAATACGGCTTCACTAGTGGATTTTGTAAACGGATTCATTGAGTGCTATGGAGATCCGTTGGGGGTGAAGTGTTCATGGGAGTCGATCGTGAACTTCAAAGACATCGAGGCCACCAAACGCACAGAGTGCCTGAGCAAGAACGCTCAGTGGTTCGAAGACAACTCGCCTATCGATCCTCAGTTCAAGAAGGAGAACGTGAAGGGCATTTCAGCAAAGGTCATCACAGCTGCAATATTGGGTGGAGACCTATTCCCATCAACTGCGATAGGTATCAACTTGCCAAATTCGAACTGGATTCGCAAAGAACACGGAAGCAAATCTGTGACCATCAGTAACCTGACCAAAGCTTACAACAAGGCGGCTGGTAATGGACTAAGGACGGAGTTCTGCTACTCCAGACACGAAATCGATTTACTGAACGAATACTCAGACATGACTGACGACATCCACACAGACCTTCACGAATGTCTGGGACACGGATCGGGTAAGATGATGCCTGGCATAGGTGATGACAGCCTGAAAGCATACGCAATGACCATCGAGGAAGCTCGCGCCGACCTGTTTGCACTCTATTATCTCGCAGACAAAAAGATGGAGGAACTGGGGCTGATACCTGACAACAATGCTTACAAAGCTGCATATTATGAATACATGATGAATGGGCTGATGACTCAGTTGGTACGTATCCAACCAGGTAGAAACATCGAGGAAGCTCACATGCGCAACCGTGCACTCATCGCTCACTGGTGTTTGGAGAAAGGCGAGAAAGATAAAACCGTAGTGATGGTACATCACGAGGGAAAGACCTATGTGAAAATTAACAACTACACGAAGCTGCGCGACCTGTTCGGTGAACTGCTGAAAGAGGTACAGCGCATCAAGAGTACAGGCGACTACAAAGCTGCACAGGCATTGGTAGAGAACTACGGAGTGAAGGTCGACCTTGTGCTCCACAAAGAAATCTTGGAGCGTTACAACAAACTCGATTTAGCTCCATACAAAGGATTCATCAATCCTGTCTACTCATTGGTGAAAGACAAAGACGGAAACATCACAGACGTGACTGTTGACTATACAGAGAATTATGCTGACCAAATGCTCAGATACAGTAGAGACTACAGTACCCTCCCTCTTGTCAATAATTAAGAAGGAACTGCATGCCAGCATGAACGGGGTAGCATCTGCTGCGATGAGGCAGACAGATGACTATCGCGTGAATTGGGGTGTAGAACTACCACGACTGCAAGAGATTGCAGCAGAGTTCGGCAAGAATCATGAACTGGCACAAGCCCTGTGGAAAGAATCTGTGAGGGAATGCAAGATTCTGGCAGCACTCATCCAACCCATCGAGTCGTTCTGCGAGGAACTGGCTGACATCTGGGTAGAAAGCATCCATACGGCAGAAATCGCACAGATTGTAAGTCTCCATCTATTCCAACACCTCCCATATGCTACCACACAGGCATTTTGCTGGATAGCATCTGACGACGAAATCAGACAACTATGTGGACTCAGCACCATCTATCATATCGTGAGGCAACGAGAGATACAAGAACGGTCGGTAGAGGAATTGTATGATCAAGCACAATGAATGAGCGAGAGCAGTAACATGTATGTCAAAAGGTTGGCAAACAACCTGATAGGATTATTGAACGAGAAATATGAGCGAGAATAACCGTCTTACTGAAGCACGACAGATACTGCACGACTATATCAAACTGAAAGGACTCAGAAACACCCCTGAGCGGCAAAAGATACTGGAGACCGTTTATACGATCAACACACCTTTCACAGTTGATACAATATGGGAATATCTCACAGACGAATATCATGTGACACGAGTAACGGTATACAATAGTCTTGAGTTGTTTTTCAAAGCAGGACTCGTCATCAAGCGCTCAAACGGCAATGAAGGCCTGGAATACGAAGCATGCGTACAAACACAGACACACCACAATATGTGCTGTACAATCTGCAACCAATTGTTCGAATTCAAAGACCCAAGCATCGCATTGTTTTTGAGCCAGAAGAAATACAAGAAATTCAAGATGACAAATTGCTCAGTAATGATTTATGGAATCTGTTCAAAATGTCAAGCAAAAATAAACCGCGAGAAACGAAAACAAAAAAAATAGGTAAAAATGAAAGTAGATGTTCTATTGGGTCTCCAATGGGGAGACGAAGGTAAAGGAAAAGTGGTGGATGTGCTGACCCCGAAGTACGATGTAGTGGCACGTTTTCAGGGAGGTCCGAATGCCGGACACACCCGCGAGTTTGAAGGACAGAAATATGTGCTTCGCTCCATTCCATCAGGTATTTTTCAAGGCGATAAGGTTAACATCATCGGAAATGGCGTGGTACTTGCTCCAGACCTCTTCATGGATGAAGCAAAGGAACTGGAGAAGTCTGGTCACGAACTGAAGAGCCGCCTCCATATCTCAAAGAAAGCACACCTGATTATGCCTACCCACCGTCTGCTCGATGCAGCCAACGAAGCCGCAAAGGGAAAGAACAAAGTAGGAACTACAGGAAAAGGTATCGGTCCGACCTATACAGACAAGGTGAGCCGTAATGGACTTCGCGTAGGAGACATTCTCGACAACTTCGAAGAAAAGTATGCAGCTCACAAAGCTCGTCACGAAGAAATGTTACGTGCCCTCAACTACACCGATTATGACATCACAGACATCGAGAAGCACTGGATGGAGGGTATTGACTATATGCGGCAGTTCGAACTGGTCGATAGCGAACATGAGGTGAACCGCTTGCTGAAAGAAGGCAAATCGGTTCTTTGCGAAGGAGCCCAAGGCACAATGCTCGATGTTGACTTCGGATCATATCCGTTTGTCACGTCCAGCAACACGATTTGTGCAGGCGCTTGTACTGGCCTCGGACTTGGGCCAAACAAGATTGGAGATGTATACGGCATCATCAAAGCATACTGTACACGTGTAGGTGCCGGTCCATTCCCCACGGAGCTTTTCGACGAGACGGGTAGCAAGATTCGTGCAATTGGACACGAATACGGAGCTGTGACAGGCCGTGAACGCCGTTGCGGTTGGATTGATTTAGTTGCCCTTAAGTATGCCATTATGGTGAATGGTGTTACCAAACTGATTATGATGAAGAGCGATGTGCTTGATGACTTCGAAACCATCAAGGCATGTGTAGCTTACAATCAAAATGGACATATCATCGACTATTTCCCATACGACATCAGCGAAGGCATCGAACCTGTATACGTAGAGATGCCAGGATGGAAGCAGGATCTTACCCAGTGTTCATCTGAAGCAGATTTCCCACAGGCATTCCAAGAGTATATTGAATTCCTTGAGCAGCAACTCGAAACTCCGATTGCCATTATCTCTGTAGGTCCTGATCGCGAACAGACCATCGTAAGAGGCTGATGAAACTACGAATAACAGCACCACAAACGTTAAAACAGTGCACGATTGAACTACCTCCCTCAAAGAGTATAGCCAATCGTGTACTCATTCTTTCTGCACTCAACGGAGTGGAGCCTACAAGGGTATTGCGTCAACCACTTACGGATCTATGTGATGATATACGGGTGGTAGCAGAAATGCTGCAACGCGATGATGACATCGTAAATGTATGTGCAGCAGGAACAGCAATGCGTTTTGGTACAGCTTATCTGGCAGTCACAGATGGCATACGAACAATTACTGGCACACAACGCTTACAAGAACGACCAATTGGCATCTTGGTGGATGCGCTGAGGACGCTGGGTGCTACGATTGAATATATCGGCAAAGAGGGGTTCCCTCCCCTGCGTATCACAGGAAATCAAGAGCTACAAGGTGGCGGTCTCACAATGAATGGCGGAGTAAGCTCCCAATTCATCTCTGCCTTATTGATGATTGGCCCAACGATGCAAAAAGGCCTGACGCTAAAACTGGAAGGCCAACTTGTATCAACACCTTATTTATATATAACGACGGAACTGATGCGACAATATGGTGCGAAAGTGGAATGGATAGACGAAAGAACCATCAACGTGGAACACGGCTACAACTACAATCGTTCAGAAAGCACAATCACCATTGAAGCGGATTGGACGGCTGCATCCTATTGGTATGAGATGGCATCTATTGCTAATCTTCAGCTTTCCGTCTTTCATTTGCAATCACTCGTCTATGATAGCATTCAGGGTGATAAAGTCTGTGACAGTATCTTCCATCTTTTCCACAAACAACAAACAAAGCATGAGCCATTCGAATACAACTTCGAAAACTGCCCCGATCTGGTTCAGACTCTGGTAGTCACCTGTTGCATGAATGCTGTGCCATTCTACTTTTCAGGACTGCGAACCCTTCGCATCAAGGAGACCGACCGAATCAGTGCATTACAAACCGAATTGGCAAAGATGGGATTCGAATTACAAGCAACGGATGACTCACTCTCTTGGGATGGAACTCAGACAACCCAACAATCCCCATTCTCTATTGCAACCTATCACGACCACCGCATGGCGATGGCCTTTGCTCCTTGTGCCTTACGTCTAGGCGAAATCACTATTGACGACCCCGATGTCGTAAGTAAGTCCTACCCTACTTATTGGTCTGACCTAGAAAAAATCGGATTCCAATTATGCTATATCTCATAATCAGTCTCTTTGCCTTAGGAGCAATCGCTTTTGTACTCGGCTACATCCGCAACCGTTCACTCAAGAAAAAAATCGAACGAGGCGAAATCACCGAATTGCCTTCTATCAAACAAGTAGAGGACATGGAGTGTTGCGGTCAGCACGAGGTATGTGAGAAAGACAGCTTACTGGCTGCCGTTAGCAAAGAGATTGAGTATTATAACGACGAGGAACTCGACCAATATAGAGGAACAGCCTCATCCGACTATTCGGATGAAGCTGTTGAAGAATTCCGTGATGTTCTGTACACTATGAAGGAATACGAGGTCGCAGGATGGGTACGAAGCCTACAACTACGAGCCGTAGAACTCCCTGATGCTTTGAAGGACGAAGTATTCCTCATCATCGGCGAACGCCGGAAATAAACAGTCCTAATACTTGAAGCAGAAGTCCAGAAGCGTACAAAGAGACTTTTCCTTTGTGTCGGACTTAAAAACGAAGAAGATGGCATGCTTGCCTACGAGATCGCTCTTCTTGGCTTCTTCACTAATACCTATCGTCATCGTCCACACTTTCTTCTCCATATCGGCCTTCAGATCTGTCTGGCCAATCTTCTTGCCGCCTTGTGAAGTCCAAGGGCGATCCATCATAACCTCGATTGTGCCATCAACACCTTCGGGTATGAGGTTCAAGCAAAGCATTAAATTTCCTTCATTAGCCAAACTATCAGCATCAAAGTTAAAGTACTTGTAACCCACAATAGAACCATCCGTATTGTTGACAATCGGATTGGTATTGTTACGCAGGTCGTATGGGGCATCAAACTTATCGTCGGTACCATAGGTTGCTGCTGGGTATGAACCAAAGAACGTGTTGTTTGGCCATTCATGAATCGCAAGTTTAGGACCTGTGTACCAGCAGGCAATACCAGCCGAGTGAGGTTCGAACGGATTGAGACCATCGAGTGCGAAGCCATTAGAGTTGTATTCTCCTTCTGATATCTCTACCTTACCGCCTGGACCTTCCTCAACATTAACTGTGATAGGGGCCACCATAGCTTGACGTGCATATTCATCCGTACCTGTTTGACGATGATAGAAAACGTACCATTGTCCGTTAATCTCACAAATTGAACCATGAGTGTTACCATCTATACAAGCAGAAGCAATCACGTTGCCAGCCTCATCCGTCTCACGTCCACGTGCATCAATGATAGTTCCTCCGTAGGTCCAAGGACCAAGTGGGTTGTCGCTATAGGCGTAAGCGAGTGTGTAGTTAGAAATAGGCAAACCAAACTCACCGTCTTTTGTAAAGCGGCTGTAGATAAAGATGTACTTATCTTTTATCTTACGAATAGATGAAGCCTCGAAGAAACTGAAAATGCCGTCGTCATAACGTCCTGAGACCATATCCTCCACAATCTGCGTACCAGGTTTCACTGTTGCCATCGTAGCAGGATCTAACTCAGCGGCATATGAGCGTTCGAAACCCCAGTAGCCATAGATGCGTCCGTCATCATCAACAAAAACTGCGGGATCGAAAGCCAACACACCCTCCGTGATGTTCGGATTGTCCTTACTCCAGTTACACACTTCGAATGGTCCATCTGGTCGATTGCTCTTTGCTATCATTCCATTACGGCCTCCAGCCTGATTGTTGGGATAGAGGTAATAGGTCTTTGTGCCGTCTGCACCAACAACAAGAGTCACATCAGGTGCATAGAGTACATCACCCTTCCCTTCAGGATTGAGTAGCTCGCCCTGAGCATTTTTCGTCACACAGAATATCTCTCCATCGTAGCGCCATTGGGTAAGGTCTTCAACTGGAGCTGACCACACCACTTGATCGCGCCCACAGTATTCGGTAATCAGGTCGTCGTGCGAACCATAAATATAGACACGATACTTACCTGGATTGTCCGGGTCTTCAAACACATATGGTTCTCCATCGGGAATATGTTCCCATAACGGGAGGAATGGATTACCCTGAGTAACAAGACTCTCAACATCCTCCTTCAAAGGAGAATTGTTAGATACACAAGCTGTCATAAGCAAGATGCAGCCAATAGCTGCGGTTATCATTTTCATAAGGATTTGATTTTATTGAATTATACGAGTTCTATCTTCTGGATTTCTGCCTTTCCATCCTTAAACTCTATCGTTATCTTAAACGATACGTAGTCGCTATAGATGTAAAGTGGAATGATGTCACCGTTCTTTGGTTCATAATCGAACTTCAGTCGGATGTTGCTGCCTGCCAGATAACTTTCCTTAGGCAACACAGCATTGTCTTTATCTTTCAGTTGATGGAGTGAGAAGACAGGATCGATAAGGGTAAGGATACGTGGTAACTCTATCTTCAGTTTCTTGTCATCTCCCTTCCAAATATCTGTCACACTATCCCAGATGCTCTTGTCGCCATTTTTGATATTGCTGTAAATCTTGATGCCAGAACGGATAGTCGACAACAGTGATTCGCTGGTAACGTTGAAAGCATCAAGGAACTCCTCACGACGGCTCTGGTTTTGCTTTTTTGCCTTATCGCTTGCCTTAGAAGCTTCGTAGGCATGAACATACTTATAATCCACATTATCTATCCAACAAATCTTATCGTCTGTCATTGCTATCGCACGAATATGGGTGATGTCGTCATACTTCTTATCCTCGTAGGTAAGCTTCACCACACCAATCTCGGTCTTATCGTGATGCTTGATGATGTTAATTGATGGACATTTCACCACATCATATTCATCCTTGTACATATCTGTGTAATGTAGACATAAGAAAATACGGACATTCTCCAAGTCTACATCACTACGGTTGTTGATGATAACCTTCACCTCATCATCGTTCTTGCTGACCAACCAGTCTGTGGTAGGTTCCACACTCACGTCAATAAACGATTGCTCCATCAACAGCTGTTTGAAGATGCTATACATATTCTCCTCGCAATACTGCATATCACTAAGTAGACAATCATAAACACCTTGATTTCCACGACGGTAGAAATGGTTGAAGATTTCCTCCTTGCTCTCATCAAGGTCACCCTGCTGCGCATAGTGTTTTGCCTTCAGCAGGTTTGGGCTGAACATGCCATAGCCTTCCATCGTACTTCGATAGAGCTTAAGGAGATACTTACCTTCACTCGATTTGTTGAGATACGAACGGTTCTTGTACGAATCGAGCAGATCAGTCAGCGCAGCTGCCTGACGCGGATATTCCACACTAGCCTGGTCAAGATATGACATCGCCTTCGATTCGTTACCTTCCTTCAGGCTGATTAATCCTTTCAGCACCAATGCAGGGGCACTACGGTTAGGATACAACTCCGTATAGTTCTCCAAAATGGCATACGCCTCAGTAAGCAGTTTGTCATTTGGGTTCTCTTTTGGCAGCGAATCCAGCTCAATATTCGAAGGTTGTAAGGTATTGATAGGTGCTTTGGTGTCAGCCATCTGAATCAACGACAACGCTTTCAGCAGCAAAGCCTCACGATTGGTTGGATACTTGTCGAGCACCTTCTCGATGGCGTTAAAGGCATCCTTCGAACGTCCCGCATAAATATCAAGATAGGCTTTATCACGATCCAGACAGAGCTTATCCCATTCGTTCATATATTTAAAATAGACAGGTGCGTATTCTGAGAGATAGTTGATATACGACATACGCACTTCTTCAATCTCTTTCTTCAACGACTCCTTCAACTTCTGGTCTTTCTCATACTGCTCAAAGGCTGCCGTCTTGGCTTCTGCAAGGTTTTTGTTGATTCCCACAGCAGAGAAGGGGTCTCCAGAGAAGATGGTGGAAATAACTGCAATCGGATTGGCGTTCTCTGCAAAATTGGTAGCTCCGCTGGTTGCACTACGAGCCAACATCCAGATGTTATCCAACTCATCATATTTCTTCTGCAACTCGAACATCTTCTGCAGAATTGGTAACAGTTTCTTCTTCGCGTCCAATACATCTGACGGTACCTTGCTATAGTCTTGCTTGGCCATAAACTCTAGAAACGCAAAGAAATCCTCCGACTGGTTTTGGGCTACTTCTAACCCATTCAACAGACGCACAGTCTCCTCAATATCATACTGCGGCTCCGGCTCTTTGTTCAGGGCCTCAAAAGCCGGTTTAAACTCCTCCACAGGGGTATAGTTCTCCAAGTCAATCTTGTCTTCCTTGTTCGAACAACTATACCAGATCCAACCTCCGGCGCCAAGTAGCAAAACGATGAGGATGATGATGGTAACGATAAGACCTTTGTGTGATTTATTGGTTGGCATAATCGATGAGATATGATTCGTGATCGTTTAGATATTTCTTAGATAACAGAATTCCGCGAACGGCGAAATAACAACCTGCGATGATGAAAGGTATGCTCAGCAATTGTCCCATATCAAGCGCCATACCCTTCTCGAAATCCACTTGTTCTTTCTTGATAAACTCTACAAAAAACCGGAAAGTGAATATTAACATAAGACACAATCCGAAATACAGACCTGTTCCTGCACCTGAACGTATTTTGTAATGGACTAGTCGCCAATAAACGATTAGCAGCACAATGAAAATGATGAAATAGGCCAGTGCTTCGTAGAGTTGTGCAGGATGGCGTGGAACGATTGCCCCATCCACCATGGACTCGTTCGTATGAAACAAGAATGCCCAAGGCACATCCGTCTGACGACCTATAATTTCCGAATTCATCAGGTTACCCATACGGATGCAGCAAGCGGTTAATGGAGTAGCAATGCACACATTATCGAGTACGGTCGTAAACCTGACACCAATTCGTTTAGAGTAGATCAGCATCGCTAAGAAACAGCCTATAGCGCCCCCATGACTAGCCAAACCTGCATAGCCATGAAATTTCCAACTCCCATCAGGCAGTATTTTTATGGGCAAAAGCATCTCTATCAAGCCGTTCGTACTACCTAAATAATACTCAGGCTCATAAAACAAACAATGACCCAGTCGTGCACCTATCAGTATACCAAAAAAGCAATACAGAAACAGTGGGTCGAATTTATCAGACGAAATTTCCTGATGCTTATAGAGTTTCTTCACTATGTAATAGGCGGCAACCAATCCGACGGCCCAAAACAGCGCATACCATCTGACACTATACGAAGCAATCTGAAATGCCTCTACGTGGGGCTGCCAATCGATAAACAAACTATTCATGATGCAACGAATTTAGTAGCAATCCAATTAAACATTAAATCGGAAATGCATAATGTCGCCATCCTGCACAACATAGTCTTTTCCCTCTACACCTAACTTACCAGCTTCGCGAACAGCTGCTTCCGATCCATATTTCATATAGTCCTCATACTTGATGACCTCTGCACGAATGAATCCCTTCTCGAAGTCGGTATGGATGACACCCGCACATTGAGGAGCTTTCCATCCCTTACGGAACGTCCATGCCTTCACCTCCATAGGGCCAGCTGTAATAAAGGTCTGCAGGTTGAGCAACGCATAGATTGCCTTAATCAAACGATTACATCCGCTTTCTTCCAACCCCATGTCCTCCAAGAACATCTGCTTCTCCTCGTAGCTCTCCAGCTCTGCGATGTCAGCCTCTGTCTGGGCAGAAATGATGAGCAACTGTGCATTTTCACCCTTGATAGCATCACGCACAGCATTCACATACTCGTTTCCTTCCTTCGCGCTCTGGTCATCCACATTACAAACGTACAACACTGGTTTGGTGGTTAACAAAAACATCTGCTTCGCTATCGTCTCTTCCTCTGCATTCTCCAATTCTACTACACGTGCACTTTTACCCTGTTCAAGAGCCTCCTTATAACGAAGCAGTAATCCTAGTTCCACTTTCGCCATCTTGTCTCCACCCACATTGGCCTGCTTCTCCACTCGTTTGATACGTGATTCAACGGTTTCCAAATCCTTCAACTGGAGTTCTGTGTCAATCACCTCCTTGTCTCTTACAGGGTTCACACTCCCATCGACATGCACGATGTTACCATTATCAAAACAACGCAACACATGGATGATAGCGTCGCACTCGCGAATATTACCCAAGAACTGATTACCCAATCCTTCTCCCTGACTAGCGCCCTTCACCAATCCTGCAATATCTACAATATCGCAAGTAGCTGGCACAATACGTCCAGGATGGACAATCTCTGCCAGATTAGTGAGTCGTTCGTCAGGTACTGAAATCTGTCCCATCTGTGCATCAATCGTACAGAATGGGAAATTTGCTGCCTGCGCCTTTGCGCTCGACAGACAATTAAAAAGTGTGGACTTGCCTACATTTGGCAATCCAACGATTCCTGCTTTTAATGCCATAGTTTTTCTTGATTACAGCGCAAAGATAATAAATATTTACCATTTACAATTCAGAATTCATAATTATTGCATTTTTACATTTTATAATTTTTGCATTTTTACATTTTTTACTATCTTTGCAGCAAATAATTTAGCAAATGATGTATTTGATTTTGATTCTCGTTGCTACACTACAGTGTCTTTCCATGAAGGCACAGGAGTTGAATTGTACCGTTCGTATCAACCATTCACAGGTTCAGGGCACGAACAACGGTATCTTTGAGACGTTAGAAAAGGAGATTGCGGCATTTATGAACAATCGGGCATGGACGGACTTACAATATAGTAAGGAGGAACGTGTGAACTGTACAATGAACTTCACCATCAAACAATATAAGGCAGACAACAATCACTTCACAGGAGAACTGCAGTTTCAAGTAACTCGTCCTGTATATAACGCGTCGTACAACACCACTGTGTTTTCACGCCGCGATACAGAAATCAGCTTCGATTATATCGAACACGAGCCTTTGGAGTTCAACGAGACCAATATGGACAATAACCTCACAGCGCTACTTGCCTATTATGCTTACCTGTTTATAGGCCTCGATCTTGACACTTTTTCTCCAAAAGGCGGAACAGATGTTCTTCATATGGTTGAAAGTATCGTGAACAATGCACAGACTTTGTCTGAGCCAGGATGGAAAGCATTCGGAAACAACAAAAACCGTCACGCCATCATCAATGACTATATGGAGACATCGATGGAACCTTTCAGAGAGATGATGTACAAATATCACCGACAAGGGCTTGACGAAATGGCTAGCAATGTGGATCGTGGCCGTACGGCCATCACAGAATCTATTGAGCTACTCAAAGAGGCATACGACAGCAAACCACTCAGCATGCTTCCACAAATATTTACTGACTACAAACGCGATGAATTGGTAAATATCTATCGAGGACACGGCAACACAAAAGAAAAGGATGCTGTCTATGAGACCCTCCTTAAAATCAATGCTTCCCAAAATATGGAGTGGAAGAAAATCCAGAAATAACAATTACTTTTTCAAAGCGTATAGACTTGGCGAATCCGTTTCGGGTCGAAGACAATCATTCCTCTATATCCCATTTCGAAGATTGCAGTTGCCTGATGGCAAAGCAACAACTGCTTCCAGATAGCGATATTTGATTTTCGAATATCGTCTACCACTATTACTGTTCCATCTGGAAATGCCGTAGGTATGGAAGGAAAAGGTGCAAAAGGAGCGATGTAATAAAAGATGAACGGTGAAAGATGAGAAGTAGGAGGTAAGAGATAGTTGCGAGTCGCTTCATCTGGATTACCTATCATCTCAACTGATTTCGGTTTAAAATGATTGACAATCCGAAACAGTTGCTCATTGCGCTTACGCTCCTTACGGCTGAGATTCGGATATTTCTGACGCAAATCATCGAAGGCATAATAGCGCAAAGACTCAAACAGCACATTACGTACGAGAGAATAAGCCCAAGGCGACTGGATGCCAAAGCCATATCGATGAAAAAAACGCTTAATCATTTAATATTTCTCTTGCTTTTTGTTCATCTATCGCCAATTGCTGAGTCAATGCTTCAGGGGAGTCAAATTTTTGCTCTGGACGCAGGAAGTCAACAAAATGAATCGTGATATGTTCACTGTAGATGTTCTCATCGAAATCGAAGAGATTCACCTCAATGGTATGCTGGTTTCCACTAAAGGTTGGTCTCCATCCAATATTGAGCATTCCGCCAAAAGTCTGACCCTCGAGATTGACTTTCACTGCATACACTCCATCACAGGGAATGAGTTTGTCTGGTGTCACATCGATATTCGCTGTTGGATACCCAATGCGTCTACCCACCTTGAAACCATTCACCACAACTCCTTCGATGAAATAATCATATCCCAATAACTCTCGCGTGTCTGCCACATGTCCTTGCAGCAACGTCTCACGAATCAAGGACGAACTGATAGTAATATGGTTCTCCGTATATACCTGTGCCTGCACAATACGAATTCCTATCTCTTTACCATAGCGCACATAATCGTCAAAACCTTCCGAACGGTTGTGCCCAAAGCGATGGTCGTATCCGATGACCAACACACCCACATCCATCTTCTGCTTCAGCACTTGCTTCATGAAATCGTAAGCACTCATCATCGCAATTTCAGGAGTGAACTCCAAAAGCGATACTTCTTGAATGCCCATATGTTTCAACAATTTCACTTTCTCATCTTGGGTTGTTAGCAACTGAATCGAAAATTGACGGTCTTTCATCTGCTCAACCACACTACGGGGGTGATTGGCAAATGTCACACAAACAGATGTTCCTCCTACACGTTCTGCCTCCTCCACCACCTGATGAATGAGAAACTGATGTCCTTTGTGTACACCGTCAAAAAAACCTATCGTTGCTACTTTCATGATGCAAAGATAAGGAAAAAAGTAAAAATGAAAAAATTATATAATGTAAAAATTAAATTATTATGAATTATGAATTATGAATTATGAATTGTTTTGTACCTTTGCACTAAATCTAAACCATAAAGACAATGGACAGAACGAAAGCACTCATCATCATGCTGTGTTTGGCAAGCATGACATTTGCAAAGAAAGGGGATTGGGTAACCATCAAGAATGGAGACCTTTGGTATGATACGGCAGGAAAGGTAGTACAGGCACATGGTGCCGGATTCCTGCAAGTAGGCGACACGTGGTACATGATTGGCGAGGATCGCAGTCGCTCTTGGAACCCCGATGTGAACATGTATTCTTCGAAAGACCTGCAAACTTGGAAGTTCGAAGGAAAGATTATCGAAAACGGTGTAACCCACAGCGATCTTGGACGTAGCCGATTCATTGAGCGACCCAAACTGATGTATTGCAAGAAAACAAAGCAATTTGTGGTGTGGTGCCATTGGGAAGGCAGCAACTATGGTGCAAGTGAAGCAGGTGTGTTCTATGCCGACAAGATTACAGGACCTTACAAATTCCATGCAGGTGAACGTCCGTTGGGCATCAAGAGCCGCGACTGCAATGTGTTTGTCGATGATGACGGAACAGCATGGTTCATCTCCACCATCGAAGAAAACCAGCATCTGGGATTCTTCCGTCTGGCAGACGACTACTTAAGTGCTGTGGAATGTACCCAACTATTCAAGCGTCAGGCTCGTGAGGCACCAGCTATCGTGAAGGTTGACGGCATCTATTACATGCTCTCCTCTGCATGTACTGGATGGAATCCCAATCAGTGTAAACTTTCATGGACACGAAACCTGACTGAAGGTTGGAGCCAGTTGGAAAATATTGGTGACCAAATCGCCTACGACACCCAGGCGGCATCTATCCTAACTATCAAAGGGACAAAAACGACCACCTACCTGTATGTAGGCGATCGTTGGATGGACCCAGATCTGCCTCGCTCCAAGACCATCATCTTCCCTATCACGTTCAAGGAAGGCAAGTGTGACTTCACCTATCGTGACCAGTTTGAAATCAACTTCAAGACAGGAGAGTGGAGAGAAGTCAAGGAGCAATAGGACATCAAATGTCAATTCTCCTACTGACTGCAATTATTCCCACTTAGGGGAAAGATCTTTCCCCCTAAGGGGAAAAAGTTTTCCCACATAGGGGGAAAAAAGCTTATGCCGTGACATATGCAAGAAGGAGGAAGTGCCGAACGACACATCCTCCTTCTGTCTTGAACATTTCTTTGTTTATTTTTCTGTCATCTTTTGTATGTCTTCAATCTTGAAGGTGCCTGTGAAGACGATGACAGAGGTTTCGTTGCTCTCGTCTGTGGACATGAGGATGACGGATTGTTTCTTACCGTCCTTGAAGTATATCCTTACCTTGCTTTCTTCTTCATCTACCTGCATCAGCATCTCGTATTTATCGCGTTTTACCACATCGGCTACCTCTGCTTTGAGTTTGGCGCGAGCTGCTTTGTTGTCTGATGTGATGATTTGGACGGCATTGAGTTTGGTGAATGCCCCTTTCATATCCATTCCAGGGACAGACGGTGTAGTGAGTCCCTTGGCCAGTTTAAGCATTGCTTGAGAGATGTAGACGTAGGTTACGTTCTTCATGTCTGCATACTTCTCAAAGGCTTCCACCTGGGCGTGGACGCTGATGGTGATTGTCATGAATGCTACCATCAGCACTATCTTGTTGAACATTTTATAATTCATAATTCACAATTCATAATTCATAATTAGTCAATTAACGGCTTTTTCGTATTGTGCCATTCCTTTGTTGAGATTGGTTGCCAGCAACTGTAATGCTTTCTGGGCTTCCAAACTGGCTGTCTCAGGATCGTCGTAGGTATCGATGGTTCCTTTGTTCGTAGGAGCAAGTGCAAAGTAC
>CADBSN010000139.1 GCA_902797255.1 uncultured Bacteroidales bacterium
ACTTTGATTCAAGGAATCACTAGGGACAGGCGAGTTCCACTATGGATTTAAGGAATCACGAACCTACGGAGGAAGAAGAGAAGCTGCCAATGGCTGCAGAAGAGAAGGAGGATTCAAGAGTTCAAAGTTCAAGAGTTCAAAGTTCAAGGTTCAATGTTCAAGAGTTCAAGAGTCAAAGCCCCCTCTAACTCCCCCTCTATGGGGAGGAAGGGGTCTAGTTGAAAGTTGATAGTTTAAAGTTGAAAGAGTTCAAAGTTCAAAGTTCAAGAGTTCAAGAGTTCAAGAAGTTCAAGGATTTTCTACTATAAACTACTGAGCAAAGCTCACAACTGACTTTAAATGGTATATTGTTTATGGTGAATGTTCAATGGTCAAAAATGCGTGTAAGTCGAACAAAAAAACAAATTATTTGATTTTTTGAGGCGTAGCATTTTGCGCGAAGTGAATTTTTTTTTATCTTTGTGCCTTAAATGAAAGTGAAAATGAAAAATAGTAAATGTTCAAAAAATGCGTTTTATATGAGAAGTAGCATTTTGCGCAAAGTCAACATGATAGTGATGCTCGGTTTTCTGAATATGATTGCTTTGGCTCAAACCAGTTTCACGGAGCCGACAACATTGTATTTGATGCATAGCAGTGGGAAGCATCTGGAGCGGGGTAGCGACGATGGTGGCTGGATTGAGGCCTCGACGAAGACCAGTCCGCAGAAGATGACGATAATCCCTATCGGTCAGGGTTACTATAACATTCAGTCAGGCGACCTGTTCCTTTCGCAGGCTGGCCAGTGGAACTCCAAGTTCATCTCATCCTCTACGGGTGATGAGGCCAAATGGACTATTGAGTCGGCTTCGGGTCAATATGTCAAGCTTCGCTGCAAGGCAAACAACAAATATCTGGGTACGGATAGCAACGATGCTCATCAGAAGGTCTATACCGACAAGAGCGGTAGCGACATGAAACACATGTGGTATTTCAGCGACAACGTGCGCCAGACACCGCCTGCCGATACTGCTCGCTACATTGTTGCGCCACAGGTGGTGCGTCAGCATTTCGACGGATGGGGCGTGTCCCTCTGTTGGTGGGCAGGACAGTGCGGCAAATGGTCGGATAATAAGATTGACGAGATTATCACCTGGCTGGTCAGCCCAACGGGTCTTAACTACAGTCATTTCCGTTATAACATCGGTGGTGGTGACGACCCTGAGAACCGTCATTGCGACCAGCACCACATGGGAAACGGTAAGGGACTGCGTGCCGAGATGGAAGGCTTCAAGGACTTCAGCGGCGATGAGTATCATTGGGACCGTGATGCTGCCCAGCGTAAGATTATGTTGAAAATCAAGGAAAAACGTCCGGATGCCGTGTTCGAGGCCTTCAGCAATTCCTGCCCCTACTATATGACCTATAGTGGTTGTGTCAGTGGTAATGTCGATGGTGGTAAGGACAATCTGAAGCCGGAATACTACGAGGAGTTTGCCCACTATCTGGTGGATGTCTGCAAGCATTATAAGGATGAGTATGGCATAGAGTTCAAGACGCTGGAGCCGTTCAACGAGAGTGTCACCGGTTTCTGGTATGCCAATGGTCCGCAGGAGGGATGCCACTTCGATTACGAGTCGCAGATAAATTTCGTTAAGGTACTCGCACCAATTCTGCGTGAGTCAGGGTTGAACACCGTCATCTCTGCTGCCGACGAGACGAATGTGGGGTTAGCAGTCGATGGCTTCAAGCGCTTCATCTCTGCTGGCGCAGATAATCTGGTGGGGCAGTGGAACACCCACACCTATTCGGGCAGTAATGTTGACCGTGCCCGTTTTGCCCAGTTGGCTCATGAGACAGGCAAGGATCTGTGGATGAGCGAAACTGGTTCGGGTGGTAACGGCATCGGAGGTAACCTTGCTATGGCGCAGCGGCTCTTCGACGATATGCGCTACATCCAGCCCGAGGCATGGATAGACTGGCAGTATATGGAGGAGGCCAACGACCAGTGGTGTACCATCCGAGGCAGTTTTGCGAACCAGACTTATTCGAAGGTGAAGAACTACTATGTGCGTCAGCAGTGCTCACGTTTCATCAAGCACGGCTACGACATCATCACATCCCTTTGTCCTCAGTCGCTGGCTGCCGTTAATGCTGATCGCGACACACTGGTGATCGTTGCCTTGAATGAAGGGGCTAAAGGGGCTCATGTCATAGACCTCTCGCTCTTCTCCGAGCAGCCCGTCCGCAGTGCCATTCGTGCCTATCGCACATCGGAAACGGAAAATCTGGCGAGCGTCATAAGTAGCGTGAAACTCGACAGCACACTACTCACTCTGACTATGCCTGCACAGAGCATCACCACACTGGTCATCCCTCTGCGTTCTGAGAATGTGACCCAAAACGACTTGCTCGTCGATGGCTGTGAATACCTTATCGTGCCACGTCAGGAAACCACTCGTGCCGTATCGGCAACGAATAGCAAGGTGACGCTCGAAGACATCGATTACGGTGCAGCCCAGCGTTGGCGACTGACCGAAGAGGGAAGTGGTGCTTACAGTTTCGAAAACGCACTGGGGCTACGGCTCACGGCTCATCGTGCTTCCAGCAGTTCATCGCTCACTGCCGTGAAGAACAAAGCTAGCGAGCAGACATTCTATATCGATGAGGTGGACTATCCTTATTTCAAGATACTGGCTAGTCGCGGTCGCAGTCACGGTCTCGACCTTGCAAACGCATCGTCGAACGTTGGAACAACCGTAGATGTCTGGCAATATGCCGACAGCAATACCACACCGACTCACCGTCAGTGGATGCTCGTTCCCCTCCAGTCGCATTCGCAATTAACGGGAATAGAGGAAAATGTAAAAATTATAAAATGTAAAAATGAAAAAGAGGCTATTTACGACCTGACTGGCAGAAAAATTGGATCTTCTAAATCCTCCTTAAAGGAGGACTTCATATCCAAGGGCATTTATATTGTGGATGGGAAGAAAGTGTGGATAAAGTAAAGTTGAAAGTTGAAAGTTGAAAGTTTAAAGTCAGTTGAAAGAGTTCAAAGTTCAAAGTTCAAGAGTTCAAGAAGTTCAAGGACTTTCTACTATAAACTACTGAGCGAGGCTCACAACTGACTTTAAATGGTAAATGGTTAAATGGCATCTTTTTATTTTGTTAGTTAATTTTTCTTATTTTTTGTAGTTTATAAAGAGAAACTGCGTCAAACGTTTGGTAATATCAAAAGAATAACGTAAATTTGCATGTGAAATTAAAATGTAAATAACATGGAAAATATTGACAGTCTATTTAATTCGGATGCGGCCATTGCGGGATTGGGCTTGGGAGTGATCATCATCATCGGTATCATTTTATTTATTGTGCATGTGCTGATTTGCTTGGTGCCGTTCTTCATGGCTCGTAAGAGAGGACGTAGTGGAATGCTCTGGTTCGTCATCTCATTATTCATTGGATGGTTGTGGACAGTCATCATCTTGCTCATTGTGGGTGACACAGCAGAGAAGAAAATAATTGATGCGGAGAAGTATTATTCTAATAATTCATAATGCATAATTGACTAACGTCGAACTAAAGTTTCATAATGCATAATTAAGAACGAAAACGAAAACCGGTAACTTAAACGAAAACGAAAGATGGGAGATTTAATGACAATGTATGGCGCGATGCCTTTGATGCTCCAGATATTCTGGGGATGTGCTGTGGTTGCTTCTGCAATCTTTGTTATACAACTGATACTGACACTCATTGGTATGGACTCTAGCGATGTGGATGTAGACTTCGACGGAGCTAACACGATGGACTTGGGTGGTGGTCTGAGCTTGTTCACCATCAAGAACTTCATTGGATTCCTTGTGGGATTCGGATGGGCTGGTGTGTGCTTCTACGACACGATTCCGAGTACGTTCCTGTTGTTGCTTGTGGCTTTCGTCGTGGGTTGCCTGTTTGTGGGTATCTTCGTGGTGATATATAAGCAGACAAAGAAGTTGGAACACAACGGTGCATTCAAGATTGAAGAGGTGAAGAACACAATCGTTAGTGTTTATCTCCGCATCCCTGCTAATGGAGCAGGAAAGGGTAAGGTGCAGGTGAGCCAGAACGGTTCTGTACACGAACTCGATGCCCTCACAGATGGCGAGGAGATTCCTTCTGGCGCTAAAGTGAAGATTGTGGAGATCATCGATAACGAAACGGTGAAAGTTATCCATAATGCATAGCGGCATTATGGATAATGTAAAAATTAAAAAATGTAAAAATTAGGAGGAGTAAACGGAGTTAACGAAGTTAGCGGCCTTACGGCCTCGAAGTTACCGCCCAGAGCTATGCTCTTCGCTCCGACGATACCAAAGCATGCAAACATCAGCATTCATTTGTCGAACGAAGTGAAAAATGCGATTAAGCCGAACATAGTGCCAAACAAGTTTGAGCATTATTGAGGCGTAGCATTTTGCGCGAAG
>CADBSN010000140.1 GCA_902797255.1 uncultured Bacteroidales bacterium
CAGACCGAGACGTTCGAGGCCGGACTGCTCTTCGCCCGCACCGAAGGCATCATTCCTGCGCCCGAGTCGAGCCACGCCATCGCCGCCACCATTCGCGAGGCCGAGAAATGCCGTCAGACAGGCGAGGAAAAGGTGATTCTCTTCAACCTTTCGGGTCACGGTCTTATCGACATGACCGCCTACGATCAGTTCCTTGCCGGTTCGCTTCAGGATTATGAAGTGACTGACGAAGATGTAGCAAAGAATATCGCTGAACTCGAGAAGATTATCTGATAAATCAAGAGCCAAGGGTCCAGAGCCGAGGGTCAAGAGTGACGGCGTTGCCGCAGTCTAGGGTCTAGCGTCTAGAGTCTAGGGGCTCTCGACTCTTGGCTCTTGGCTCTTGACTCTCGACCGCGTAAGCAGAGCCAAGCTCGCTTGAGCTATGCCGAGCGTTAGCATTTTGCGCGAAGTAATAAAGGCGGCACCCACCAAGGATGCCGCCTTTCGTATGAGGTAGTTGTGTAGTTGCTTTATTCTTCTTCTGGCTCAGTCATCATCGCTTCAACGATGTATTGTACCGTACTCTTCACTTGCTTGCATACAGCTTCCTTTTCCATCTGCGCAAACATGGTTATGGTTCTTTCCTGTTCCGTATATGAGACTGTTTTGTCCCCATCGTAATAGATGCTACCATATCTGTCTGCATCCTCGTCAAAATACTCCTTCACTTGCTTTGCGGAACTCTTTGAGGGGAGAATGTAACTGTATTGCACCTTGGTGCATTTCCCGTTTTCAAACCAAGCTTCGCCCTTAACTCCTACCTGGCCTGAACCTTTAACAGTTGCAATCTCAGCATAAGAGTAGTAGTTGTCCTGGTTTACTTCGCCACTCGGCAGGTTCTGACCCTGCTGCTGGCCTCCACCGTTCTTGTCGTCGTCATCGCTGCCACAAGCAGTGAATGTAAGTGTAGCTGCAAGAAGCATCATACACATGTACATGAATTTCTTCATAAGCCGTTTGATTTTTAAAGCCTAAGCCAGACACTTATTTTGCGTCGCCACCACCTCCCTGCATGGCCACAACAGTTTCGTGGACGATATACTTGATCTCTTCGCATACAAAATCCTTGCTCTTTGATGCATAATACTCGATCTCGTCCGCTGGCTCAGTCAAAGTGACGGTCTTGTTTCCGTCGTAAGTAACACTTCCCCATTCTTCGGCTTCTTGATCAAAAATCTCCTTCACTTGCCTTGCAGCCTCCTTTGATGGCATGATGTAGCTGTATTGTATCTTGGTGCATTTTCCATTTGCAAACCAAGCCTCGCCCTTAACTGTAATTTCGCCTGCACCTTGAACATTTGCAGTCTCTGAGTAAGAGAAGTAGTTGTCCTGATTATTTTCATTACCACCTTGTCCTTGGCCGCCACCACCTTGCTTTGCATTCGCCATGGTAGTAATAATCGTGGCAACCTCCTGTGCTCCGCTAGCACGGGTGAGCGTCACGACATCGGTCTCGCCTTCGCCGAGATAACGTCTGACTTTGATTGTGTTGCCTTTCAGTTCGAGTAAGTCACCCTTTCTGGTTACAGATTGGCCATCCATGGTTACTGTTGCGTTCAATGTTCCGTTTTGCAAAGTCCAAGTCATATTGGCACTTTTAGTTTCAATCTGCCAGTTGTTCTTTGCCTTTGCCTTGTATTCGCTGTAAGTACCTTGGTGGTTAGAGGTGAATGTCATGACGAAGATATTAATCCTCTCTGAAGTGTTTTCGTCGATTCCATACCAAGTGCCGAGAATCTGGTTTTCAGTAATCGAAGCACCTCCCTGGCCTCCGTCGTTATCGTCGTCGTCATCGCTACCACAAGCGGTAAAAGTTAGTGTAGCTGCAAGAAGCATCATACACATGTACATGAATTTTTTCATAAGTCGTTTGATTTTAAGTTGTTGTTAATAAAAAAGGATTTATTCTCATTCGGTTGCAAAGGTACGAAAAAAATGAAATAAACAATAAAATGTGCATAAATATTGCTTGTTTTTTAGTCAAAAGGAAGATTTTTGTTCGAAATTGAACGTTGAAGGCTGAAAGTTTTTACATTTTTCCTGCTCCTACCTCTTAACTCCTAACTTTTTCGTATCTTTGCAGCGATAACAACTTAATCGAATCGCATTATGAAAAAAATCCTATCGATTGCAATTGCAGTTATGACAATGAGTGCATGTACCACACGTGAGAATCCGTTTCTCACAGAATGGAATACTCCTTATGGAATTCCGCCGTTTGATGAAATCCAAGTAGATGACTACATCCCTGCCATCAAGGAGGGTATAGCCCAACAACAGAAGGAAATCGATGCCATCACATCGAACCCTGAGGCTCCTACGTTCGACAATACCATCGCACCGTATGAGGAGTCGGGTGAGATTCTGTCGAAAGTGGCTGGTGTATTGTACAACATCACAGAGACCGACCGCACGGACGAATTGGACTCGGTGATGGAGGCTGCCATTCCGCTGATGACGGAGCATGGCGACAACATCGCCTTCAACAAGAAGTTGTATGAGCGTGTGGCTGCCATCTACAACGGTGACCAAAGCAATCTGACCCGCGAGCAGCAGATGGTACTGAAGAAGCACTTTGAGAGTTTCGAACGAAGCGGTATCGGTCTGTCGGAGGATAAGCAGGCTCGTCTACGCGAAATCAACACGGAGATGGCTGCGAAGACCCAGAAGATCGGCAACAACATCCTCTCTGAGAGTAACGCCTTCAAGGAGAAGTTCGGCGTGAGTGTGTCAGACTATCCCAATGCCATGACTACAACTGAGGATCGTGAGCTGAGAAAGCAGATGTTCGAAGCCTATACCACTCGTGGTCACAACGACAATGAGTTCGACAACCGTCAGCTGATTCTTGACGTGATGGCACTTCGTATTGAGAAGGCTCAGATTATGGGCTATAACAATCCAGCTGAATACATTCTTGAACCGAAGATGGCACACGACCCTGAAACCGTGGATGCTTTCCTCGATGGCATCATGGTGGCTGCTGTAAACAAGGCAAAAGAAGAGGTGGCTGACATGCAGAAGGTGATGGACGAGGACATAGCAGCTGGAAAACTGCCTGCTGGCACAAAGATTGAGCCTTGGGACTGGTGGTACTATGCCGAGAAGGTACGCAAGCTGAAATATGACCTCGATGAGGAACTCATCAAACCTTATTTCAAACTTGAGAACGTAGTCAACGGCATCTTCATCGCTGCCAAGACGCTCTATGGTGTGAACATGGAGAAGTTGGAGGGCGTACCTGCCTATAATAAAGAAAAGGTGACAACCTACAAAGTGACAAACGAGAAGGGCGAGTTGCTGGGAATCTTCACAACTGATTATCTACCTCGTCCAAGCAAGCGTGGTGGCGCATGGATGAACAACATCCGCGATCAGAGAGTGGATGCACAGGGCAATATGATCCGCCCAATCATCGTGAATGTAGGTAATCTGGAAGAGTATCTGAACGTAGACGAGGTGCAGACTGTCTTCCACGAATTCGGACATGCTCTTCATGGATTGCTCAGCCAGTGCCACTATCCATCAGTTAGCGGAACAAGTGTGACGCGTGACTTTGTGGAGATGTTCTCGCAGTTCAACGAGAACTGGGCCTTCCAGCCAGAGTTGCTTGCACAATATGCGAAGAACGATAAGGGTGAGGTCATCCCACAGGAATTGGTGGATAAGATTAATAACTCTCTCAAATTCAATCAGGGATTCATGACTACAGAGTTATGTGCAGCCTCTATTCTCGATATGGCTTGGCATGAGTTGGAAGGGGTAGAAGGTCTCAACCTTGATGCTTTCGAACAGAAAGTGTGTGAGGATATGGGACTCATCTCAGAGATTGTTCCTCGCTATCGCACCACTTATTTCAACCACATCTTCTCAAGTGGCTACAGCGCAGGCTACTATGGCTACCTGTGGTCAGAGGTGCTCGACAAAGATGCCTTCTCCATCTTCGAACAGTCAGGCAATGTGTGGAATCTGGAATTGGCGAAAAAGTTCAAGGAAACATTCCTCGAACGAGGTGGCAGTGAGGAGCCAATGACCCTCTATAAGGAATTCGCTGGTCGTGAACCCGACAACCACGCTTTCCTAAAAGGAAGAGGTTTAGAATAAATTGAAATTCGAGAATTCTCCTTGCAAGGGCATTGTAAGGAGAATTTCTTTTTTAGAAACAGGGTGTATGAATTGCATGGAATGAGCCTGCAGGCTGATGCTGCCATCAGGATTGCTGCGTTTTGCTCCATACTTGAGGTCACCCTTGATGGGACAGCCCATCTTGGCCAGCTGACAACGAATCTGATGGTGACGTCCCGTCTTCAGATTCACTTCGAGCAGATAATAGTTGTCGGAACGACCAATCACTCGGTAATCGAGTTCTGCCCGTTTCGAACGAGGTACTTCTTTATCGTAAGCATACGATTTGTTCTGCTGCTCATTGCGTACCAACCAATGAACAAGTGTTCCCTGTGGTTCCGCAGGGCAGTTCTTGGTGATGGCCCAATAGGTCTTATGCACCTGTCCTTCTGCAAACATCTTGTTGAGACGCGCCAAAGCCTTACTTGTGCGAGCAAACATCACCAATCCGCTCACAGGGCGGTCCAGCCTATGAACGACACCAAGGAAGACGTCGCCTGGCTTGGCATACGCTTCCTTGATGTATTGTTTCACCGTCTCGCTCAGTGGAGTGTCGCCGGTCTTATCGCCCTGAACAATTTCCCCACTCTCCTTTGCTACAACGATGATGTGGTTATCTTCGTAAACAACCTCCATCACATATTCATTCCACCGTCAATCTGAATCACCTGTCCAGATACGTAGCTTGACATGTCAGATGCGAGGAACAGACAAACGTTAGCGATATCCTCTACCTGACCACCACGACGGAGTGGAATCTTCTTCATCCAGTCTGCACGAATCTCCTCTGGCAACTGAGCAGTCATCGCAGTCTCGATGAATCCAGGAGCTACAGCATTTGCACGTACACCCTTAGGACCG
>CADBSN010000141.1 GCA_902797255.1 uncultured Bacteroidales bacterium
ACAACTGGTTCGTTGCCTTCGAATACAGAAACACATGAGTTTGTGGTTCCTAAGTCAATTCCAATAATCTTTCCCATAATCTTATTTACTATTTATTATTTAACTTCGTTTTAATTCTCAAATGCTTGCGCCGTCTAGGGGACTCTTGGCTCTTGCCTCTCGACCCTTGACTCTTTTTGTGATTCTGCAAATCAGATGCCAAAAATAAAAAAGGAGTTGATTGACCACTGCGCTTTCTTTTTTTCTGCCAAATCTGCCAGTTTGTCTGCCAAAATAAAAAAACTTTCAACTTTAAACGATCAACTTTAAACTTTTTTCGTACCTTTGCCTTGTCAAAAGAAAAAGATTGTGATGTTAAGAAATTTGAGGTTACTGTTTTGTTTATCATTATTGTGTGTTACGGGGTTCTGTCAGTATGCCGCAGCGCAGGTCGAAAAAGTTGATTATTTATGGTTGGTTGATGTGTCAGGTGAGCGCAATATCTATTTGGAGGGCATTCAGCATGCGATAGATACGTTCTATGTGGAGGCATCGAAGCACGATGCGCTCCATGTATATAACTTCGCAAAGACAGTAGCAACGAAAGACGATGTCGTTGATGCCGACTTCTACCAATATAGTGACTTGGGTTGTATGCTTGTGGCGTTGGATTCACTCATCAAACATAGCAATAGCCGATATGTGCGGGCATTTGTCTTGTCTGACTTTTTCAACGAAGATCCTCAGGGAGGAGATTCCCGTCTGAATCCTGCTGGTTATGCAGCTATTCGCCATGATTTGGACGCTGTCTGCCGAACCAAGAATGTAGAAATCAATTTGTTGATTCTCCCTCCTTCCAGTAATTATAGCGGCTATTCGCTTGAGGAAGTGAAATCATTGCTGCCTTACGACTACACGGAGACCTTCGGAGTGAGTCCCGACCATCGTACAGTTGACTACCTCATGCAGAAGGTGGAGGCTGTCAACCAACTGCGAGGTGTCCACGACGATGTGGTAGAACCAAGCTCACCCCTCGCTACTTATATAATATTAGGTGTATTCATGGCAACCCTCATAGGAGTTGCAGTTTATTTGAAAATGAAGAAATCCTCTCCTGTCCCTTATAACGGGGATGAAAGGAAATCTTCTTAAAGAAAAATAAGAATGTCAGTCAAATAGGGAACAGTTCAATATGTTAATAATTAAATTGTGAATATAAATTTAATAATGTTATGAAAGAATTATCAGTATCAGAATCAGTTTCCCAAGGTTGGGAATTTGCGAAGAAGCACGGATTGATGCTTGCCGCTTTAGTGTTTGGGGTGACGCTTGTCACCAGTCTCCTTAATTCGTTTACTTTACCTGCCGATTTCTGGACAAATTATATGCAGTCAATGTCCGACCCACAGGAAGCACAGAATTTTTCGAATAGCTTGCTCGCAAGCGGTTCTACGATGTTAGGCATGGTGATGTCTTTCATTATCAGCATCATTCAGATTATTTTCTATGCAGGTTTCACTGCTACCGTACTGAAACTCATCCGTGGCACGATGGAGAAAGTGTCGTTCGATGGATTCAAGATGTCGGCAATGACTTATCTCAAGTATGTCGTAGTATGCTTCATCGTAGGATTTGTTTCTGTAATCGGTTTCTTCCTATGTGTCATTCCAGGTATCTTCTTCTATTCCCGTTTGGCGTTTGCTGACTGGTATATCCTCGATCATCCTGAGGCAGGTATCGGTGATGCTTTGACGGCTAGTTGGAATTTGACCAAAGGCAACTTTTGGAGCATCCTCGGCTTGATGGTCACAGAGATAGGTATCATACTTCTTGGTTTCATGTGTTGCTGCATTGGACTTTACTTTGCCATTCCTTTTGCCTATTTTGTTGAGGGTTGTGCCTATAAGGCTTTGAACGGTGATTTTATTGATGAAGCTCCAATAATCGGTGAATACGTACAGAATGAACGCTAAACTGCTCATAGGACTATCTGTCATCCTTTTCACCTTTTTGTCATGCAATGGACAGACGGGAGAGAAAGAGACGGAGGTGATGCTTGAGACTACTGTGGGTAATATCCGTATCAAGCTTTATAACGACACTCCGCTCCATCGCGACAACTTCATCCGTAATGTCCGCGATGGCAAGTACGATGGTGTGACGTGGCATCGCATCATTCGTAACTTCATGATTCAGACGGGGGAACAACCAGTTCAGTTCGCTGAGAACGGTGACACCATCAAAGCCGATCCGTCAGAGTGGATACCTTCCGAGATTGTCTATCCTAAGTACTACCACAAACGTGGTATGGTTGCGTCTGCGCGCGAAGGTGATGATGTCAATCCCGACAAGAAGTCCGACCATTATCAGTTCTATATTGTAACAGGTCGCAGTTTCAATGATGACCAACTACGTGAACTCACTGCTGCACGAACACAGCAAGCAGCTGAACTGCTTTATGCGAAGCGAGTGGAGGAGAATGCAGAAAAGCTTGAAGCGCTGCGGAAGGCACGCGATACCAAAGGACTGAGCAATATGCTTGAAGACCTCCACGATGAGGCCGTCTACGAGACATCTGTCAATCCTCCTGCCCCCTTCACCGATCAGCAGACACGTGACTATCGTGCCTATGGTGGGGCGCCATGGTTGGATGGGGAGTACACCGTCTTTGGAGAAGTGGTCGAAGGCATGAAAACTGTGCTCACCATCGAGAAAACCAAGGTCAACGAGAACAATCGACCTATGAAAGAGATGAAGGTTCTGAAAGCCTATGTGATTGAGTGATGGTAGTTGTTATTGTCTCTTTAACACAAGAAACGCCTCGGCATCTTAGATGCTGGGGCGTTTTTGTTGGTTCCAATTTCATTTTACATACAGATTCGGATTATGCAAACGCTTCGGAGGGGAATCGAATGATGAATCGACAACCGTCGTAATAGTTGGTGTCGAGGGTAAGGGAGCCTCCCAGATGGGTTATGTGACGCAGGGCTAGAGGAAGTCCCAGCCCCAGTCCTTCGGATAAATCGTCAATCTTCGTGAATGGTTGGAACATCTTCTCGCGGTGTTCCTCAGGGATGCCTGTTCCTGTATCTTCGATCACAAACTGGACGTATTCTTCTGTTTTTGACACACGTATGGACACATGTTGACCATCAGAATACTTGGCTGCGTTATAAAGCAATTCGCGTAGACCTCGCATGAAGAAAAGATAATTAGAACGAACGCAGAAGGTGTCGGGTATGCTTGTTTCGAATTCCAAGGAAATATCTGGGAAAATCTTTTGGGTGAAGGCTACACACTCACGTGCCACTTTGTTGCATGATACATTTTCATGTCTTTTACTCTTCAGTTCTTCGTAGATTCCCATATCTGAACTGTCGAAAAGCATTTGAACCATACGTCTTAGCTTTACAGAACTCGAATTCATGAGGGCAGCCAGCGAACTGATTTCTTCCTTTGGAATGGTGTCGAAATTCCCTTCCATCACTTGTGCAAATCCCATGACGATGTTCATTGGGGTACGGATTTGGTGCGTCACATTATGGATAAAGGTCGTCTTCTTATAGCTTGCCTCTTCGGCCAACTCGTTGGCGTGTACGAGTTCTTCATTGCGTCGTGCAGTCTCATGATTCACTTTTTGGATGGCACTGATATGACGGTTGAGGGATGATTGCATCTGCATGAAACTATTTTGTAACCTTCCTACAGCATCGTGGCGTGTGCTGTGTGAGATTAGTTGGTCATAGTGTCCTGCGGCCAAACGTTGCGACTGAATGAGCAATTGATCCAATGGACTGATAGCGTGGATAACAGTTTTGCGACCGAGGAAGAGGATGAGTATCAATCCGAGAATAAGGATAGGGATAATGATGGCTGTCAACCGCTGGTAGCCTTGCAGAATGTCGCTTTCGGGACAGATGATGGCCATGCTCCAGAGGGCGTTTCGAATGGGTTTGTAGCATACGATGCAGGGGTGACCGTCTACCATCACAGACATACTGCCTTCTTGTCCAGAACTCATCTCATGTCCCAACGCAATGATGTCTGCCTGTTTGATTGGGTCGGCTCCTTCAAAGATGCGAGTGAAGAGTCGTGTAGAGTCGGGGTGGATGTAGAATTGGCCTTGACGGTCGACCATCACGAAGTAAGAGTTGGGGTATGGTTTGTCTGCCGTGATCATGCGCGAGAGACGTGTGAGCGATAGGTCGGTACTTATGACCCCAAGTAGTGTACTGTCGGAGGTGTACAAAGGTTTGACGTAGGAGGCAAGCATACCATCGAGCACTAAATCCAGCGAGTCGGCATCGTCGTAGTATACCGTCCATCCTGGTCTCTTCTGGGTGCGTGGGGTGTCATACCAAATACGTGTGAAGTATTCGTATGGTGCTTCCAAGGTTGTCTTGACTGTATCGCCTTCTCTGATGGTGTAGACTGAACAATACCTGCCATATTCAGGAAACATATCGGGTTCGGCAGAAATGGAACATCCATCAATATTGCCATTCAGTTCTACGATGCGGCGTGAATAGACGAGCAAGGAATCTGGTACGAAATTCTCCTCAACAATCCATGCGGTAATGTTGGTAGCTGTCTCTGCTATGCGTAAGTAGCGATCAACGTGGTATGCCGCTGTGTTGAGGTGGCTCTTTGCTTGTTCTGTTGCTTCGCGTTTGATGTTGGAACGCGACTCGAAAAACAGAAGGCCAATCGATAATACGAAGATAGGCACCGCCAGCAGTAAAATGCTGATGATGAGCTTCATTGAGAGCGATTGGCGGATGTGTCGTTCAAGTGCGTTCATTGTTTATTGTCAGTTTTTGTATCCAGTTTCTCAGATACTTTCAGCAGGTTGTTCAGTAGTTCTACGACCACCATACACTGGCGTTCAATGTCTTGAACCAGTTTGTCTGCCTCTTGAGGAGAGAGTTGCTGTGTGTCATTACAAAGTGCTTCAACCTTTGCGCAGATGGTGTCAACTGGTTCCTGCATTCTGTTTGTCATGTTATGTAGGAATGCCATCTTCATGCGGTCTGCTTCCTTCGCTTTGGTATATGCTTCTTGTAGGTTCTCGTTCCGCTCACGTAGCTGTGTGTTGAGTTTTTCTAACTCACTAATATGTACGGCGAGTGACTGCTGCATCTGCTTGAAATGATCTTGCAATCGTCCTACTTCATCCATGTGTGGGCTATCGGGGATTGGCTCGTCGAAACGCCCGTTTGCGATGCGATGTGCTGCCTCGGTCAGCATCAGCAATGGTGACAACTGATGATGTGTGATGATTTGGCAAAGCACCAATAGAAGTATCATGCCGACAATAGCGATGATAAGCACATAATTCAGCAGTCGGTTATAGTCGCCTAAAATGTCATCTTCTGGGTATACGATACCAATGCTCCAGTTAACCGCTTCCATTGAGCGTGCTGGGGCATTCTTGCGGATAAAGGGTTTGTAAAATACGTAGTCGTAATGCCTCTCGTGTTTGATTTTCTTATAACCGGTCTCACCTGATAGCATGGGCTCACGAACTTCTTCAGGGAGTTTTGAAATGGGGGCATACTTTCTCGTAGAATCAGGGGTAGTAAGCGTGGGGTGTACAATAAACTCTCCCTCACCGTTTATAAGCATGGCATAGGAATTGGGTGATGGTTTCGCATCCTTGATGACTTCTGACAATAAACTGACAGACACATCTACTCCCATAACGCCGACTTTTTGTCCATCTGGCAGTATTAAAGGCAGACAAAAAGTGATGATATTCGATCCCTTCGACTCTAAATCATCGATTGGCCCAATCCATACGGGGGCACCTACCTCAAAGGGTCTAGTGTACCAGATCTGTTGATAATAAGGGACTTCTCCGAAGGTTTCCGATTGTACAATGTCTTTCTTCGGCAACCTCTGAAAAGAATCGACTGTGGTATAGTAATAAGCCATGAACAATTCACCTCTATCCTTATAAAAATTCGGTTCCATTGCGATGGCACAGCCTTTGATGAACCTATTGTTTTCTACCAATTTCTTGCTGTAGGCGTACATTTTGTCAGGTTCGTTAATATGAAGATATAGGTAATGAAGTATATTACCCGATGCCTGTTCGGCACTCAGCAAGATATTATCGATTCTTTGGACGGTGGATTCCAAGGTCTGTTCGGCTTTTTGCATCACTTCCTCTTTAATCACTTTTCGTGAATAAAGGAACATAACCAATAGCGCTGTTATCAACAGCGTAGCTATCGCGAAGACAAAAGTCAGGCTGAGTCGTACGGATAGCGTCCTGCGTATGAACCTGATGAATTGCCGCATATCTGTGGCAAAGATACGAAAAAAATAGTTTCGTCCCAAAAAAAATGAAAAAAAAAATTATTTTTTTTTAAAAAACGAAAAAACGAGCAAAAAATGTATCTTCTTATTGCTTTTGTTTCGTGTCAAAACACAGGCAGGAGGGTTAATGCTCCAGCTGCGAAACCTGTGAAGAATAGTGGGGCTAAGATGAATAAGACAGCAATCATGATGCCGATGATAGTGCCGACTAAAGTGTAAATGCCAATCATGGCGATGAGTCTCCAGATAGTTCCCCACAAGGAGTATCCGCTAAGCTGATAAAAATCAATGACAAGAATGGCAAATGTCAAAATGGTAGGTAAAGGATAGGGTAACCAGCTAGATTCCCAGATTTCCCCATTAATGAGGGTGAAAGGAATGGCGATGAGCATCATCTGGCATGCAATATAAATCTGTACGTAGAAGCTTTCAATGATTGTCAGTTGGATGCGCGGCGATTGGTAGAAAATCCAACTGGCCAGCAGAATGAAGAGGAGTGTAGAGAGAACGAGTGAGTACTCCATGTGATTACGACCCCATTGACGTTCCGCTTTCATCACTTCTTCGAGCGATAACATCTGCTTTTCTACCGTTTCTTCAATCTTTATTTCTCTTAGTTTTTCTTCCTCTGTCTTCCATTCTGTTGTCGTAGCATCCTGTTCTTTTATCGTTTTGTCTGTTTCTGCTTTTGTTTCTTCCATCTTGGCATGGAGCTCGTAGACACTATCGAGGTCTTTGCTCCATTTGATGCCGAATATGTTGACTAGGAGTGTGAACAGCAGGCAGGTAGCTACCAGCAAAGGAACAGGTGGGAAATATGCGCGATGTTTGTTGCGTAGGAAATCATACATCAAGTAACCAGGACGCCACATCAGATGCCAGATGGTGAGGAATACGTTGCGTTTGCCAACTCCCCAAAGGTCCATGAGGTTGAGCAGAACCGTACGCCATGTAAAGCGTTCACGTCCATATTCCAAGCCACATTGTGGGCAATAGTTACCCGTGTAGTGTTCGTTACAGAAAGAACATACGTGTTCCTCGTTAGATTTAACGATGGGAGGATGGTAGTTCGCTTGTTTCCATTTCAGTCGAAGCCAATATTTCGTGAGAAGATTCATCTATTCATTTACCATTTAGCCATTTACCATTTTTCATTTTTCACTTTTCACTTTTCACTTTTGCTTAAACTTATAGGTGATGGTTCCTTGCTCGTTATCATCTCCAGAAGTGAACGAAGATTTACGTGCAGCTGTGGTAGCTGCGTTGCGTAAGATGGCTGATGTGGTAGTTGCATTCTTGATAGAGGCTGCTATCACTCGTCCTGCGGAATTCACGGTAATGGCTACCACAATGGTACCTTCGCTCGTTGGATCGTCGTAAGGGGGTTCTTCAAGATGTAGCACCTTTCGTGTACCTACCTGTGCAGTTCCGATTCCTCCTACACCAGAAACGGCTCCTTTATTTCCGTTTCCTGTTGGACTTCCTTGGTTTCCATCTCCTGTGCCGTTTCCGCTACTACCAGGATTACCTCCCTTACCAAAGGCTCCTGCCATCTTGCTGTTGATTGCGGCTTTGCGTGCTGCTTCCTCTTCTGCTTTCTTCTTGGCTGCTTCTGCTTCTGCCTTTAGTTTGGCCTCTTCTGCAGCTTTTTTTCTTGCAGCTTCTTCTGCTGCCTTCTTCTTGGCTGCTTCCTCCGCGGCACGTTTCTTAGCCGCTTCCTCTTCTGCTTTCTTTTTTGCAGCCTCTTCTGCGGCACGTTTCTTGGCAGCTTCAGCTTCACGTTTGCGGAGCTCCTCTTCACGCTTCTTGGCCTCTTCAGCTGCTATCGAGCGTTCATCTTTTTGGGTGATTTGTGGCTCGGGCTGCGGGGCTGATTCCGGGACATCTGGAGTTTCATCAGTTTCAGACGTTTCCGGTTCGGCTTCAGGTATTTCTTGTTCCTCTGCGCTTTCCTCATTGGGTAGGCCATCGAGGTCTTCTCCTGCAGCATCTTCCACATTACCCAGCAACACAGGCACACCATCCTCTATCTGGTCGCTGTCTGCCAGTTTCAAGGTGACAAGTGCCAGGATGAGCAACAGTAGCAGATGTACTGTTACCGTGGTGAGGGTTGATATGATTCTACGTTTTCTGTCTTTGTTCATTTCTCAGGTGGACGTGTTGCGAGTACCATCTTGAAATGGTTCTCATTGGCTACATTGAGCACTTCTACAATATTCCTGTATGGTACACTCTCGTCGGCAAAGAGTGATACGAACATCTCTGTTGAGTCGTTGGTGGCTTTACCTATCACAGATGGCAGTTCGTCCAATGTGACAGATTGCGCTTTTCCCGTTCCGATAGCTACATAGAGATTCAGGTCCTTATCGATTGTGACATATGACTTTGCCTTCACCACAGATTGCTGTTTGCTCTGGGGTAATAGTACCTTGATGGCATTGGGCGCAATCATCGTGCTGGTAATCATGAAGAAGATCAGCAGTAGGAAGATGATATCGGTCATTGACGACATCGAAAAGGTTGGAGATATCTTTGTTCTGCGTTTTAATGCCATAACTTATTCGTTCATTAAGTCCATGAATGTAAGCGATTCACGCTCTATCTCGTTCACCACGCCGTCTACTTTCGACACGAGGTAGTTGTAGGCGAACAAGGCGATGATACCCACAATGAGTCCTCCTACGGTGGTCACCATAGCTTGATAGATACCGCTTGACAACATGCTGATATCTAGGTTTCCACCTGCATTCGACATCTGCCAGAAGGCTTCTACCATACCGATTACCGTTCCGAGGAATCCAATCATAGGTGCTCCACCTGCGATGGTTGCCAACACAGGCAGACGTTTCTCAAGTTGGGCCACTTCCAGGTTACCTGTGTTCTCAATGGCTGCCTGAATCTCTGGAGCAGGACGTCCGATGCGGCTGATGCCTCGTTCGATGATGCGTGAGGTCGTTGTGTTTGTCACGCGACAGTAGTTGATGGCACTACGTGCATCGTTGTTCTTGATATAGTCGCGGATGCGATTCATAAACAGTTTGTCTACCTTGCCGGCATTGCGGATAGCAATGAAGCGGTCGGTAAAGATATACACTGCGATGATAGAGAGGATGGCGAGGACAATCATGATCCAACCGCCTTGTTTGGCTAGTTCAAGGATACTTAATTCTTGCATAGTTCTTTGTATTGTTTGATAGTTTCTTTTAATCCT